>NZ_MVPX01000387.1:0-6895 GCF_002043085.1 Gordonia sp. i37
GGGAACCGCCCCCAGCCGCGACAGCCTCGGCATAGTGGCTGACCTGCAGCGACAGCGGGCCGTTGGGTGCGGGAGCAGAGACGGGTGCGAGAACCTGGACCGATGCGGTCATGGTGAGAAACCTCGAGTGATCGAAAAGGTGAGCGGGGAGCGCGAAGGAGGGCGGCCGCAGATACGGACTCAGCCCTGACAACACTCCTGACAGCTCTTGATCACGTCGGACAGTTTGCCACAGTGAACGCCAGCGGGTCCAGGGTCAGCCGGGTTTTGTGCACCGGGCGAGCAAAAGTCGATCTGCTTCCCTCGCGTAGGCGCTGTCGGCGCGGTGGTGGGCACTGTCGGCGCTGTGGTGGGCGCTGTCGGCGCTATTTGCGTCGCACGGCCGCCTTGGTGCGTTCGTGCACCAGACGCAGGCCCTCGAGGGTGAGATGGCTGTGGTGGGTGGTCAGCGTCGAGCATTCGTCGAACATCAGGGGTGCCAGGTAGCCGGTCGCCACGACGGTGACGTCGTCGCCGGCGAAACCGGCGACCGTGGTGCGGATGCGGTTCACCAGGCCGTCGATCTGACCGGCGAACCCGAACAGGATGCCCGACTGCAGGGCCTCGACCGTGTTCTTGCCCAGGACGCTGCGCGGCGGCATCAACTCCACCTTGCGCACGGTGACGGTGTGTTCGCTGAGCGCCTCGACACCGAGGTCGACGCCGGGTGCGATGGCGCCGCCGAGGAACTCGCCCTTGACCGACACCGCGTCGACCACGGTGGCCGTCCCGCATGCCACCACGATGGTCGGCCCGCCGTAGGTGTGATAGGCGGCAAGGCAATTCGCGACGCGGTCGGTCCCCACCTCTTTGGGATTGTCGACCAGCAGCGGAACCCCGGTGCGCACACCGGGTTCCAGGATGACGTTGTGGGGATTGTCGAAGTACCGGCCGACCATCACCCGGACCTCGCGCAACAGCGACGGTACCGTCGACAGCGCCGCGACACTGGTGACCTGCTCGATGTCGGAGCCGAGGAGTCCCTGGATCAGCAACGCCAATTCGTCTGCGGTGCGCTCGGGTTCGGTGTGCAGGCGCCAATCGCGGACCAATCGCGCATGCGCGCCCGTACCGGCGAACACGCCGAGATGGGTGTTCGTGTTACCGATCTCGACGGTGAGCAGCATCAGCGGGGGCCGACCGTCAGAGGGTGGCCGACCTCACGCATGAGTGGCGGCGAGGTCGTCGGCGTGCCGGGGATCGCGCAATCCCGAACCCTCGGGCGCGCGGGCCGGGTCGGTCCCCTGCTCGAGAACCCGGTTGTGTTCGTCGACGAAGACCACCTGCGGTGCGTACTCGGCGATCTCCCGCTCATCGAGGATGCCGTAGGCGATGATGATCACCAGGTCGCCGGGGTGGACGAGATGTGCTGCGGCCCCGTTGATCCCGATGACCCCGGTACCTCGCTCACCGGCGATCGCGTAGGTCTCCAGGCGGGCACCGTTGGTGATGTCGACGATGGTGACCTGCTCACCCTCGAGGAGATCGGCGGCCTCGAGCAGGTCGGCGTCGATGGTCACCGATCCGACATAGTGCAGGTCGGCCTGGGTCACGGTGGCGCGGTGGATCTTCGAGGTCATCATGGTGCGCAGCATGTGCGGTTCCTCCGATGTCGTGGACAGGGTTGGCAGAGAAGTGGTTTGAGTCGCAACGGTTGTCGACGGGTCATTCGGACCTGGCCTCGCGTTCTTCGAGGCTCAATCCGATCGCGACGCCGACGTTGTCGATCAGCCGCGCCGCGCCGAGGCGGGCCGCGACCAGCAACCGCCCGTGGCCCTTGTCCGGCGGTTCTTCCAACGACCGGCCCCGCAGGGCGAGATAGTCGAGTTCGATCTCGGGCTCCGAGGACAAAACCTCCTGCGCCACAGCCAGAATGGCGTCGGCGCCCTTCGGAGCGGCGTGCGAGCCCGCGGTCAGCGCGGCCGACAGGGTGGTGGCGAGTTGGCGCTGCTCGGCGGAGAGGTAGCGGTTGCGCGAGCTCATCGCGAGGCCGTCGGCCTCGCGGACGGTGGGGACACCGACGATCTCGACGTCCATGTTCAGGTCGGCGACCATCTGACTGATGAGCACCAGTTGTTGGTAGTCCTTCTCCCCGAAGTACGCCGTGTGCGGCGCCGCGATGTGCAGAAGTTTGTTGACGACGGTGAGCATTCCGGCGAAATGCCCTGGGCGCGAGGCACCGTCGAGGATATCGCCGGCCGGTCCGGGATGGATCATGGTGCGCCGGCCATCGGGATACATCGCCGCCTCGGTGGGCGCGAAAACCAATTCCACGCCCAACGGCGCCAACAGCTCGAGGTCGGCGTCGAAGGTCCGCGGATAGTCGTCGAGGTCCTCGCCGGCACCGAACTGCAGCGGATTGACGAAGATCGACACGATCACGACGGTGTTGCCGCGTTCCTTGGCCGCGCGGACCAGTTCGAGGTGCCCGGCGTGCAGGGCACCCATCGTCGGCACCAGGGCGACCCGTCGTCCGGTGCTGCGCAGTGCCGCGGTCACCCGGTGCAGTGCTGCCGGATCACGGTGCACCGTCAGGGTTCCGGGGGTGAAGAGGTTCGCCTCGTCGGCGATCACGTGGGCACTCATCGCTGCTCCGTATTCATCTGGGCCTCAGGATTCATCTGGGCCTCAGGGCATCGAGGACCGCCTGCGGCGCATCCGACTGGTGGGCGGCGCGGCGGGCCAGCACACGGTAGGCCTCGGCGATCGAATCCCCATCGGTATCTGCACCGTCGCTATCCGCACTGTCGGCATCGGCGTCGGGCAGTGCCCGCAAGGCGGCCAGGTGTGCGGCGACGGCAGCGCCATCCCCGCGTGCGACCGGGCCCGTCAACGCCGACGCACCGAGGTCGAGCACGTTGTGCAGCGACGCGGTCACCAGCGGTCCGAGAATGCGTTCGGCCAGGCGCACCGGGTTTCCGTCGACGGTGGCGGTCGACTGCCCGGTCCCGGCGGGACCGGCGATCGCATGGTTGAGTGCGGTCACCGCATCGTTGATGAGCGCGACGAGATGGTTGGCACCGTGGGCGAGCGCCGCGTGATACAGGGTGCGGTCGGCCTCGGCCACCCGCACCGGCTCACCGCCCATCTCGATGACGAGGGCCGCGGCGATCGCGTCGCCGACCTCATCACCTGCGGTGATCCCGAAGCACGCCCGCGTCAGCCGCGAGGTGTCGTCGGCCGTGCCGACGAAGGTCATCGCCGGGTGGATCGCGAGTCCGGTCGCACCCAACGCGGTCAGCGGGGCGAGGATGCCGACGCCGTGCGCCCCCGCGGTGTGGGCCACCAGAGTGCGCGGGCGCAACCTGCCGGTGGCGGCGATGTCGGCGATCACCGACGGCAGGACGGCATCGGGCACCGAGATGAGGAGAAGTTCGGATCGGGACACCACGTCGGCGAGGTCGAGGATCGCCGACTCCGGCAGCCGCTGCTCGACCCGGCGGCGCGATTGTGGTGAACGCGCGACGACGGCACCGACCACGTGTCCGGCACGTTCGAGCGCTTCCCCGAGCGCCGTGCCGACTCGTCCGGCGGACACGATGCCGACGGTCAGTCGGGCGGGGGCGGGGAAGTTGGTGATCCCGGGGATCGCGGCGCTGTGGTGGGCATACCCGTCTCCGCCCGGCCTGGGTAGGCCGGCAGACGCCGCACGGGCGTCATCGTTCGACGAGGTCACCACTGTCCTCCGGGTCGTTCCAGTCCCGAGGGCTGCCGGGCGGCGTCCACAGCGGGTGTGGGGAGCCGCGACGGCCGGGTACCGGACGTTGCAGAGTCAGGGTAGGCGTTGGCGTCAGCCCGGATCCATCCCGTGTGACGGGGCTCACCGCACGGGGTCGGCCAACAGGCGGTGGTGTTACGGGGGACGCGATCAGTCGCGGCGACGGCGACGGCCGCCGCCCGCGGCGTCGGTGTCGCGGAGTTGCTTGAGCAGTTCCGACACCGGAAGCCCGTTGGAATGCGCGCTGTCGGCGTCGTCGACGGGATCCTCGACCGCCACCGGCTCCGGCTGCTCCTCGGGGCGTCGCCGACGCCCCCCGCCACCGAATGTGGTTGCTGCGCCTGCGGTTTCGTGTCGACCACGCGACCACGCGGGGATCGGACCGGACGCATCGGCAGTCCGGGCCCCGGCAGCCTCGGCGGCGCTGCCCGGCGTGGACACCTCGGGGCCGGGTCGATCCCATTCGTCGGTCGGGGTGTCATCGACGAACGCGGCGGGCTCATCGACGGCGTCGTGACCGGACTGCTGGGGAGCCGTCTGCTCGGGACCGGTCTGTTCACGTCCCGCCTGGTCGCGACCGGGTTGTTCCGGGGCTTCCGACGTCGCGGAATCCTGCGCATGATCGGCCGTCGACGTGGCGAAGCGTCCCGACAGCGGGTCGTCGGTGACGATCGGGATGACCTCGGTCATCTCGTTGGGGTCGGCCTTGCGCTCCACGTGGCGGCCGTCGTCGGCGGCCGGAACGGTCTCAGCGAAATCGCGTGCGGCGACCACACCATCGTCGGGGGCGTGAAAATCGGCGGCGCCGAAGCCCTCCGGACGGTACTGATCCGGCGCGTAGCCCTGCGAGCCGTAGGCGCCACCATGTCCGCCGAAGGCGGAGTCACCGCGCCCGGAACTCCCGTAGGGCGCGGAATACTGGTGGGGATCGAGCCCGCCGCCTCCGAGGCCGGAGGCGAGCTCGCGCAGCTTCTCGTTGGGCAACGCGACCTGATCGTCGGGGAGGGCTTCACCGAGCAACCGTTCGAGGCTGGCGCGCAGCGAGATCACCTGTTCCTTGAGGGAGGCGAGTTCGGCACCGGATTCGGCGGCGACCTCCTTGCGGATGGTGGTCTCGACGTCGAGCTCATACTGACGACGCGCGGCGATCTCCCGTTCGAGCTGGAGTTCGTACACGAGCCTCAGGTCGCGGCTCTTGGCCTCGGCGGTCTCGGCCTGCTTACGGAATCGGGTCACCAGGATCGCGCCGATGACCGCGGCCCACAGCGCCGCGATGACGGCGAGACTGCCCGAGATCGACAGGTTGTCGGTGAAGATCATCAGGATGCTGGCCGCCAGGGCCAGCACGATCAGCAGCCCCAGCAGCCACTGGCCGACCGAGCGGCCGGCGCGCCGGGGGTCCGAGGAGCGGCCGGTGGAGGTCGTCATATCTGTGCAACTTACCCGTTGACCTGTCTTTGGGTGTACAAGCCCGGCGGAGAGTCACGAATCGTCGATGCGCTATGGCGCGGCGTGAGTGGCGCCGCCGGAATCATCGGCGTCGCCGTGGACTTCTCAGGCCGGGCCCGGTCGCGTGCGACCGTTGCCGTTGACGGAATTGTCGTCGGGGTCGTCGGGCGCGCGGCAACAGTATTCGAGCCAGAGGGCGGCAACGGTGAGCACCACACCCCCGATGAGGCCGACGACCGCGGCGGGCGTGTCGTGTTCGGCGGCGCTCACACCGGTCTGATTGAGCAAGAAGACAAGCACCCCGCCCCACAACCCGGTGGCGATCGCCCCGAGAATCGCCGACGCCTTGGCCAGCGCGACCACCCGGGCTGCGGTCAGCGGGTGCAACTGCCCGCGGGCCCGGCCGACCTGTTTGCCCTCGACGCGTGCCCGCACGATGAACCCGGTGACCGCCTCGATGACGGCGAGGACGTAGAGCACGATGCCGGCCAACGCCGGGATCGGCGGGACGCTGGAATAGTTGTAGCGCACCAGAATCCACGCGGTGACGCCGACGATGACGGCCACGAGGACCAGGTCGAGGGGCTTGGTGGGTCCCATCCCCTGGTGCTCGTCGTCGTCCTTCTTGGGCGCGGAGGGCTCGCTCATCGCAGTGCGGACCTCGACAGCGGCCCGGTCCGGCGTACCCCGTCGCGCTCGTCGGTGGGCAGGGCTGCGGCCAGCTCGGCGACCCGCCGGGGCCCGGCCTCGGTGAGGAGTTCGGCGTCGGGATCGATCTGCAGCCAGGGCAGCAGCACGAACGCGCGCTGATGGGCCCGCGGATGCGGCAGCGTGAGGTCGGGGTCGTCGGAGTGGACGGTGCCGTCGGCGGTGTCGACCGTGATGACGTCGACGTCGAGGGTGCGGGGTCCCCATCGCACCTCGCGGGTGCGGTGCGCCCGATTCTCCAGGTCGGCGCCGATCCGCAGCCACTCGTGCGGCTCCCGTTTGCCCTCCACGATCAGCGTGATGTTGCAGAAATCGTCCTGCTCGACCCCACCCCACGGCGCGGTCGCGTACACGTCGGACACGGCGACGACGCGGATATCGGGGCCTGCGGTGGCGAACCCGTCGGGCACCAGCGCCAAGGTGGCCACCGAGTCGCCGATGTTGGACCCCGCGGACAGCACCGCGCGGCTGTGGCCGACGGGGACGGTGCTCACTTGACCGACTTCCGCGACCGACGGGTGACCACCGCGACGTCGTCGAAGGCCAACGGGATCGGCGCCGACGGCTTGTGCACGACGATCTCGCAAGCCAGGATGCGCTCGTCGGCCATCACCGCGTCGGCGATCTCCGCGCCGACCGTCTCGATCAGATTCCGCGCCGGGCCCGCGACGATCGCATGGATCTGGTGGGCCAGCGCACCGTAGTCGACGGTGTCGGCGAGGTCGTCGCTGGCTGCCGCGGAACGCAGGTCGGCCCACAGTGTGGCGTCGACGATGAAGAGCTGACCGTCATGGCGTTCATGCTCGAAGACACCATGATTGCCACGGACCCGCAGCCCCTTCAGCTCGATCCGATCGGCCATCAGCGCTCCCCTGCCTGTACGTGGGCGTGTACCCGACCGCATCCACCTGCTCGCCAGGCCGCGGCCACGAGGACCGCGTCGCGGCTGGCGGCGACGTCATGGACCCGCACCCCCCAGGC
>NZ_MVPX01000388.1:0-8458 GCF_002043085.1 Gordonia sp. i37
CGAGGGTCGACACCGCTGCGGTGGCGACGTCCCGACCGGCCGGTGGCCGGTCGGCGCCGCCGGCCGCCAACAACGTGCCCAGGAAACGTTTACGAGACGCGCCGACGAGGATCGGGAAACCCAGTCCGACGAACGTCGGCAACGCGTGCAGCAGCGCCCAGTTGTGGTCGGCGGTCTTGGCGAAACCCAGGCCCGGGTCGAGGATGATCCGATCCGGGTCGACGCCCGCGCTGACGGCGGCATCGACCTGGCCGAGCAGTTCGCGACTGACCTCGGCGACGACGTCGTGATAGCCGCCGACGTCGTCGACCCGGTGAGTGAAGCGGCGCCCGGCGTCGGAGTCGTCCCCGGCCGGACGCCAGTGCATGAGGATCCACGGCAGCCCGGCATCAGCCATCACACGGGCCATGTCGGCGTCGGCACGGCCTCCGGACACGTCGTTGACGATGCGCGCACCCGCCTCGATCGCGGCCGCGGCGACCGAGGCGCGCATGGTGTCGACGGAAACCGTCGCCCCGAGATCGGTGAGCGCGGAGATCACCGGGGCGACCCGCGCCGTCTCGATCGCCGGATCGACCCGAATGGCGCCGGGACGGGTGGATTCACCGCCGACGTCGATGAGGTCGGCGCCGTCGTCGAGCAGTTGTTGTCCGTGCGCGAGCGCGGCGTCGAGATCCAGGTAACGGCCGCCGTCGGAGAACGAGTCGGCGGTGACGTTGATGATGCCCATCACCTGGGTCGGCGCGGGACTCACCGGGTGATGAGGTCGAGCGCTTCGCCCCGCGAGACCGCACTGGTCTTGAACAGACCGCGCACCGCCGACGTGGTGGTCCGCGCGCCCGGCTTGCGGATGCCACGCATGGCCATGCACAGGTGCTCGGCCTCGATCACGACGATCACGCCGCGCGGATTGAGCCGTCGCACAAGGGCATCGGCGACCTGGCTGGTGAGACGTTCCTGAACCTGCGGACGTTTCGCGTACAGATCGACCAGTCGCGCCAGCTTGGACAGACCGGTCACCTGCCCGCTGACGCCCGGGATGTAACCGACGTGCGCGACCCCGTGAAAGGACACGAGGTGATGTTCGCACGTCGAATACAGCGGGATGTCCTTGACCAGCACCAACTCGTCGTGGTCCTCGTCGAAGGTCGTCGCGAGCACTTCCGACGGATCGGTGTAGAGCCCGGCGAACATCTCGCGATAGGCGTTGGCGACACGGGTCGGGGTGCGGCGCAACCCTTCTCGATCCGGGTCCTCGCCGATCGCGAGGAGCAGTTCACGCACCGCGGCCTCGGCCCGCGCCTGATCAAACTCCCGCACCGGTTCTGCAGCCGAATCCGGACCCCGTTGGTCGAGTGTCGTCACATCCGTCCCCTTTGATCGCCTCGAGTCGCCACCGGGCTCAGGCGCCGGTACCGTTCACGTCTTTGCCGGTCTCGTCCGGCCGGCCGGAATGCCCGTTGGCACCCGGGCCATTCCCGTTGCCCCCGTAGCCATGTGCGCCATTGGGGCCATTTGCGCCATTGGGCTCGGTGCCGCCGTTGACCCCGGGGCCCTGCTCGCGCGGGGGCCACCCGGGCGCCGACCAATCACGCGGGGCGCCGTAATCGGGCCACGTCCCGGCCTGATGGCCCGGCTGGGGCTGCCCCTGCGGCGGGTATTGGGGCGGATAGGACTCGGGCGGATACGACTGCGGTGGATATGACTGGGGCGGATACGGATTCTGCTGCGGCGGGAACTGCCCCGGATGCGGATACCCGGGTGCCGCCTGCGGGGGATACGCCGGTGCCCCCGGTTGTCCTCCAGGAGGGCCACCCGCGCCGACCGGCTCGGGAACCTTCACCGGCTCCGGCGGCGGCCAGGGCTCACCACGCTCGATCGCGAGCTCACCCGGCGTCTTCACCGGCGGCTTGTCACTCGGCGTGCGCTCGCCGAAATCGTTGAACGTGGTGATCCGCGGCCGCTTCTCGACCTGCGAGAAGATCTTCTCCAGATCCTTCCGCGTCAGTGTCTCCTTCTCCAACAACTCGCTGGCGAGCACATCGAGGGTGTCGCGGTACTCCGAGAGAATGGCCCACGCCTCGGTGTGCGCAGCCTCGATCAGCCGGCGCACCTCCTCGTCGATCTCGCCGGCAACCCCCGCGGAGTAGTCGGTCTGGTTGCCCATCGAACGGCCGAGGAACGGATCACCCTGCTCCTGCCCGTACCGGACCGCACCGAGCTTGGCGCTCATACCGTATTCGGTGACCATCGCCCGCGCGATCTTCGTCGCCTGATCGATGTCGGACGACGCGCCCGTCGTCGGCTCGTGGAACACCAACTCCTCGGCGGCACGACCACCCATCGCCATCACCAGGCGGGCGATCATCTCCGAGCGGGTCATGATGTCCTTGTCCTGCTCGGGTACGGCCAGCGCATGACCGCCGGTGCGTCCACGGGCCAGGATGGTCACCTTGTAGATCGGGTCGAGATCCGGCATCGCCCACGCGGCCAACGTGTGGCCGCCCTCGTGGTAGGCGACGACCTTCTTCTCGTGCTCACTGATGATGCGGCTCTTACGACGCGGCCCGCCGATCACACGGTCGACGGCCTCCTCGAGCATCTCCGCGGTGATCGTGTGCTTGTTCTCACGAGCGGCCAGCAACGCCGCCTCGTTGACCACGTTGGCCAGATCGGCACCGGACATGCCCGGGGTCCGCTTGGCCAGACCGTCGAGATCGGCGTCGGAATCGATCGGCTTGCCCTTGGCGTGCACGCGCAGGATCGCCCGGCGCCCGGCCATGTCGGGATTGCCGACCGGGATCTGCCGGTCGAAACGACCCGGACGCAGCAACGCCGGATCGAGGATGTCGGGACGGTTGGTGGCCGCGATCAGGATGATGCCCTGCCGGTCCCCGAAGCCATCCATCTCGACGAGCAGCTGGTTGAGAGTCTGCTCGCGCTCGTCGTGACCACCGCCGAGACCCGCACCACGCTGACGCCCGACCGCATCGATCTCGTCGACGAAAATGATGCACGGACTGTTGTTCTTGGCCTGCTCGAACAGGTCACGCACACGGGAGGCACCGACACCGACGAACATCTCGACGAAATCCGAACCCGAGATCGTGAAGAACGGCACCCCGGCCTCACCGGCGACCGCGCGAGCCAACAACGTCTTACCGGTACCGGGCGGACCGTAGAGCAACACGCCCTTGGGGATCTTCGCGCCGAGCGCCTGATAGCGCGTCGGATTCTGCAAGAAGTCCTTGATCTCGTAGAGCTCCTCGACCGCCTCATCCGCGCCGGCGACATCGGAGAACGTGGTCTTCGGCATGTCCTTGGTGAGCTGCTTGGCGCGCGACTTGCCGAAGCCCATCACGCCGCCACGACCACCACCCTGCATGCGACTCATCACGAAGAAGAACAAACCGAACAGCAACAACATCGGCAGCAGGAAGATCATGATCTGCCAGAACACCGACTGCTCGTTGACATTCGTCTGATACGGCGCACCGGTCGCCTTGACGTCGTTGAAGATCTCCTCACTCGCCGCCGAGGGATACTTCGTCGAGATCTTGGTCGACTCGTCATCGCCGACCTTGACCGGCGTGTTGGTCTCGATACGCAGCTGCTGCTCACGGTCGTCGATCTGAATCGACTTGGTGTTCTTCGTGTTGAGCTGCGTCAACGCGACCGAGGTGTCGACGGCCGTGTAGTCGCGATCATTGTCGCGCCAGACGCTCCAGCCCCAGAAGGCGAGCACGATGACCGCCACGATGGCGAGATTGCGGAAGACTGTCTTGCGGTTCATGCCAGTGAGGGGTTGGTCGGCGGTGGTGACACCCGACCGGTCCCGTTGGTCCTTCCCATCGATTCGTGACCACAACAAGCCGAGTTGACGCGGACAAATCGTGCAGACGCACGCCGAGCATCGACCGTGATCGTTGTGATAAGGCTACCGGTCAACGATCGCGCAGGTAAAACCGTTCCCTGTGTTTGTTGGCGCCGCCTCCGGCGTCGCGGGTGCGTGCGCCTCTCGGCACCGCTCTTCGTCGATCGCGCACATTGTCGCTGCGCTCCTCGTGCGCTCCTCCTCATCGCGGCGCGGCACACGCACGTTGTGGGGGGCTTTGTCGCTGCGCTCCTCGCCACGCCGCCACCATGGGCAACCGTTACCCGTCGCCGCGAGGGGATCGCTCAGCCTTGGTACACGCTCGGGCGCAACCGGCCGATGAACGGCAGGTCGCGATAACGCTCGGCGTAGTCGAGGCCGTACCCGACGACGAACTCGTTGGGGATGTCGAAACCGACCTCGGCGACGTCGACCGGCGAGCGAACCGCCTCGGGCTTGCGGAGCAGCGTGCACACCTCCAACGACTTCGGCGAGCGGGTCGCCAGGCTCTTCATCAGCCACGACAAGGTGAGCCCGGAGTCGATGATGTCCTCCACGATCAGGACGTCGCGCCCGGCGATGTCGCGGTCGAGGTCCTTGAGAATGCGGACGACACCCGACGACGACGTCGCCGAGCCGTAGCTCGATACCGCCATGAACTCCATCTGCGACGGAATGGGCAACGCCCGCGCGAAGTCGGTCATGAACATGATCGCGCCCTTGAGCACACCGATGAGGACGAGATCGTCCTCGATACCGGCGTAGCGCGAGGCAACCGACTCGGCCAGCTCGGCGGTGCGCTGTTTGATCTGTTCCTCGGTGATCAGCACCGCTTCGATGTCGTCGCCGTAATGGTGTTCGATCTCGTTCGCCACGGCCTCTAGCTTGTCATGCCCGACGCCCGGGATGGATCCGACGTCGGCGAGCGCCGTCGGGCGTCAAGGAAGAAAGGCAAGGGCGTGCATTTTGTCCGCCGTTTGACGACATAACATCACAACTCGATAACGCGACGCCACAGCGGTCACATCTCACGCGATTTTTTGGACTTCTGACGCATTCAAGTTGAACAATCTCCAAAGCAGTAAGAAAACCAGTGCACCGAAATCCCGGACATGCCCCGGCAATGTCCGGATTCCATCATTCCGCCCGGACGATGACGTCCACGTTTGCCCCACTCGGCATTCTTCGTCGCCCGGATCGGACCGACCCGCCGAATGGACACCCCATGCACACCTCATCGCCACCACCGACCGACCACAGGAGCCCGAGCGGCCGATCCCGGCACCGCAGCATCATCCTCCTGGTCGCGATTTCCCTTGCACTGGTGTTGATTTCGCGTGGGACCCCGGCCAATGCAGCGCCGCCGACCCCGGTGGGCTACACGCTGTCGAGCACCAGCACGTCGCTCACCCTGACGTTGCAACACGGCACATTCAAGCGTGGCCAGAACTCTCTGGCAATCGTCGACAATGCCGGTTCGGCGGTTTTCCAAATGCCGTTGAGCTACCGCCTCGAGGACCGGGAGTACCCGATTGCGGCGCAGATTTCCGGCAATTCGGTGACACTCATTCCGTCACACCGCGTGGCCGACTCACGATCAATCGATCCACAATTGGTGGAACCCGTTCGCGCCGCCGCAGGAAAGCAACTCGTCGACGCGCCGACGACCCGGCAGGAACGCGACAATCAGGCATTGGCGCAATTCATGCAAATCCTCGGCGCAGGCACCACGATCGGGACACTGGTGGGCACCATCATCGGCGCGATCGTCGGCGGCGTCATCGGTTGCGCGATCGGACTGGCCGCCGCGGTCATCGGCTGCCTGGTGGCCGTCGTCCCCGCAGCGGGTCTCGGCGGTGTCGCGGGCACGATCGTCGGCGGTGGCGGCACCCTCGTCGTCGCGGGAATCCAGTACCTGCAGACCATCAACTCCCCGTTCGTCCCACCCCGGACCAGCTCACCCCAGAAGTGAGCCGGTCCAACCCCGCACGCCCGGGTCCGGCGACGTCAGCGCGGTGAGTCCCGCACCGTGAGTACGTCGCCGACCCGGGCGACCTCACGTCGGGACCCGCCATCGCCGCCGACGGCGACACCGCCCTGACCGTGCCAATCGACGACGAACGCGTCCACGGCACCGATCACCCGGCTCGTCGGCTCGGTGGCCCCGACGTCGAGAAGCCACCGCCGGATCACCCTGGTCCGCACCGCGGCGGCGAGATCTCGCACCCGCTCGATCGCCAGGCCCGCGTCGGTGCGGGCGGCACGGTGATACTCCTCGGCGAGCGCGTCGAGGGCGTCGGTGTCGGCGCGTAACGCATCGGCCGTGCGGCACAGCGCCTCGACGACACCGCCGTGGACGACGTCGTCGAGGAGCGGCAGGACCTCCGAACGCAGACGCACCCGGGTGAACCGGGGATCACGGTTGTGCGCGTCGGCATGCGGAGCGAGCCCGAGTTCGGTGCAGGCACCGACGGTCTGCGCACGCCGGACACCCAGGAAGGGCCTTCCCCACGGCGCCGACCATGCCTGCATCCCGGCGATCGAACGCGCGCCCGAGCCGCGTGCCAGTCCGAGCAGAACTGTCTCGGCCTGATCGTCGGCGGTGTGGCCGAGCAGCACCGGCCATCCGTCCCGGGCCTCCTCGAGTGCCGCGTAGCGGGCCGTCCGGGCCGCTGCCTCCATTCCACCCGCGGTGCCGACACTCACCTCGATCACCTGCGCGCGGGCACCGAGCCCGCGCGCCGCCACGGCCGCGGCGTCGGCGACATGCGCCGACCCATGCTGGAGCCGGTGATCGACGACGAGCGCACGAACCTCGAACCCGGCGCGCACGGCGGCCGCGGTCAGCGCCAGCGAATCCGGACCGCCGGAGAGTCCGACGCAGACCTGCCGGTGGCCGTCGAGGTGGTCGGCGGCGAATCGCTCGACCGCCCGGGTCAGAGCACCCGCGCTATCCATTTCGCCGGTTCGTCGATCTCGGCGGGCAGCGGCATCGTCTCCGGCGAGGTCCAGATCGTGTTGAAGCGCTCCATGCCCACCGTCGAGACCACCTCGTCGACGAATGCCTTACCCCGAATGTATTGGGCCAGTTTGGCATCCATACCGATGAGGGCACGGATGATGCGTTGCACCGGATTCTTCGGTCCCGTGCGCCGCTTGTCGAACGCCGCGCGGATCGACGCCACGGTGGGTACCTGCGCCGGGCCGACGGCGTCCATCACGTGATCGGCGTGGCCTTCGAGCAGGGTGCCGAGCATCAGCATCCGATTGAAGGCGTCGTACTGTTCGGGCGTCTGCAGCAACTGCATCGCACCGATCACGCCCTTCTCCCGGGGCTTGCCGCCCTTGAGCGCGCCGGTGATGCGTTCGACGACGTCGGAGATCGACTCGCCGGCGTCGGAGGTCAGCACCTCGATGTTGTCGAGCATGTATTGCCGCAACCACGGGTTGGCCGAGAACTGCACCCGGTGGGTCACCTCGTGCAGACACACCCAGAGCCGGAAGTCCGACGGGACCACCTTCAGCGTCCGCTCGACGCCGACGATGTTGGGCAGCACCAGCATCAACACACCCGGGTCGTCGGCGGTCCCCGACACCGACTCCTCCGGCGGCGAGAACGGGTCGTACTGTCCGAGGATCGCGGTGGAGAGGAAGGCCAGCAGACCCGAGGCCTGCAGCCCGCCGATGCGCCCGCTCAGACCGGGTGAGTCGTCGGCGCCACCTGGCCCCGAGAGCATCGATCGCATGGATTGCCCTGCGGCGTCGATCCATTCGTCGCGTTCGAGCACGCGGGCCGCGGGCACCGCGAGGCCGTCGGCCAGACCGGTGACCTCGCGAACCGGCGCCTCGGCGCGCACCGCGGCGTCGGCGAGTTCGACCCGGGCGGCCATCCGCGTGTAGTCGGTCATCTTAGGACCGGGCCGCGAGAGTTTCTTACCCACCGTGGACGCGAGGCCCCAATCGATCTTGGCGCCCACCGACTCCAGATCGTGGTCTGCGTGATCTATCGACATCCGCACTCCCTCAGGTCGCCGGGGATGGCGTCGAGTGCCGGGCGGGCGTCGGCCGGGGAGGTTCCCCCCGACATCAACGCGAACGACAACACCCGCCCATCGACGGTTTGCACTATGCCGGTCAACGAACTGACGCCGGTCAGAGTTCCGGTCTTGGCCCGTACCCAGCCCGCTCCCGGGTTGTCCGGTTCGTCGAAGCGATCGGCGAGGGTCCCGGTGCCGCCGGCGATCGGCAGGCCCTCGAGGATCGGACGCAGTTTCGCGTTACGGGCACCATTGGGGCTGTTCGAATCGTCGGGACCGCTGATGGCGCCCATCAGGGTGTCGAGAAACGCGGCCGGGATCTTGTTCTGATACGACAGCCCCGACGAATCGTGCAGCGTCACCCCGGAGGTGTCGAAACCGTTGTCCCGCAACGTTTTGACCACCGCTGCGGCACCTCCGGACAAGGTGGCCGGACCACCCTGGGACACCGACAACTCGATGGACAGCGCCTCGGCCATCACGTTGTCGGAGAAGCGGTTCATGTCGTCGACGCGGGTGAGCAGCGGGGCCGAGGACCCCTTCGCGA
>NZ_MVPX01000389.1:0-20373 GCF_002043085.1 Gordonia sp. i37
CGACGCGCGGCGAGTACTCGTCGAGCGGTCGCGCGGTGCGGCCGCCGTCGACCATGAGCGGCTGGATCGGGGTGATGTCGCCGCCGGCGATATCGGCGCGATCCCACGTCGGGTCCATCGACGGTCCCGTGTACGCGCTGACGTCCACGGCCACCGAGCGCACGTCGACCCCGGAGTTCTTGATCTGGTCGGCGAGCTGCGAGATCCGGGCGGGGTTGGTGTAGAAGGTGTCGGTGCCGGGCGGCTGGGCGCTGAGCGTCGGGTCGCCCGCCCCCTTGAGGATGATCTGCCCGTCGGGCCCGGCGAGCACGGTGGTGGTGATGCGCTGATCGTGGGGCAGGGCGAGAAGCACCGCCGAGGCGGTGAGGATTTTCGCGTTCGACGCCGGGGTGCGCGGCTGGTCGGCGCCCTGCGACCACAGCACCGTCCCGGTCAGCGCGTCGCTGATCTGGCCGGTGAGGGTGCCCAGTGCGGGCGCTTTGAGCGACGCGGCGATGGCTCGCCGGACGCCGGCCGCGGTCGGTTCGGGCGCGGTCGCCGACACCGGGTCGATGGCGGGCGTGAAGGCGATCGGCGCGGGCCGGTCGGGGGTGCCCGGCGGAAGTGGGTCGGGTTTGGTCAGCTGCAGGTAGGTGAACACCCCGCCGACCGCGATGACGGCGACCAGAGCGATCGAGAGCAACGACCAGATGAGGCGCCGACGACGCGTCCGCGGCCGGTTCACCGCGGCGCTTCCGTGATGTGCACCCACACAACCTCCGGGTCTCGACGTTCCTTCATGTGGACCTAACAGTATCGTTGAGGCGATTCGCGCCGCCGACTCGCACGATGAGCCGATACCTGCATCCGGCGTTTCGGGCAGCGGCGGCCGCGCTCACCCCAACGACAGTGCCACGATCAAGGAGGACGCGTGGAATTCGATGTGACCATCGAGATCCCCAAGGGAAGCCGCAACAAGTACGAGGTGGACCACGAGACGGGCAAGATCTATCTCGACCGCTACCTCTACACCGCGTTCGGTTACCCCGCCGATTACGGCTACATCGACAACACGCTCGGCGAGGACGGCGACCCGCTCGACGCCCTCGTCCTGCTGCCGGAGTCGGTGTATCCCGGTGTGATCGTCCGGGCCCGGATCGTCGGCATGTACACCATGACCGACGAGGCCGGTGGTGACGACAAGCTGCTGTGCGTCCCGGCCAAGGACGTGCGCTGGGATCACATCCAGGACATCGGTGACGTCCCCGAGTACGAGCTCAAGGCGATCGCGCACTTCTTCGAGCACTACAAGGACCTCGAGCCCGGCAAGCACGTGAACCCGGGCGGTTGGGTCGGTACCGCCGAGGCGGAGAAGGTGGCGCAGGAGGCCATCGAGCGTCTCGAGAAGCAGCCACACGACGCCAACGAGCCCTCGCGCGGCTGACGCTGGCTTTCGAGCACGAGAACGGCGCCCGTCCCCCGATCGCGGGGGCGGGCGCCGTTTCTTCTCACGCCGGGGGCCGAGCCGGTGTCTACTGCGCGGGGCCGGTCGACTCCGGGTCGCCGAGCGGTTTGCCCCTGCGCAGCGGCAATTCCTTCCACGTGACGGTGCCTATGATCGCGAGCAACGAGATGATCGAGACCGTCAGGAACACGCGGTCCATCGAGTTGGCGAAGCCCTGTTTGATCGGTTGGGCCAGCTCGGTGGGGAGCTTGCTGATCACCGAGGTATCCGACATCACGCTCTCCGATGCCGAGCCACCCCCGGCACCCGGATTCTGCGCCGCACTGATGAGACCCTTGGCGAATCCGCTGACCTGCGGGTCCGGACTCGACGCGGCGGTCATCACCGCGGTGCGGTACTGCGGAGCCGCCGCCGCGGTGACCATCTCGTCCTTGATGTTGGGGCCCATCAAGCTGAACAGCATCGAGAAGAACACGGCCACACCGAGCGTCGCACCGATCTGCCGGAAGAAGGTCGCGGTACCCGTCGACAGTCCCATGTCCTTGGGCGGCAGGATGTTCTGCATGGCCAGGGTGATCGGCTGCATGAGGTTACCGAGCCCGAAGCCGAGGAAGAACGCGTAGATCATGACCAGCCACACCGGCGTCGACAGTCCGACCGTGTGCAGCATGAACATCATCACCGTGATCAGGACCGAACCCAGGATGGTGAAGATCTTGTACCGTCCGGTCCGCGAGATCAGCTGACCCGACAGCACCGACCCGGTCATCAGCCCGAGCACCATCGGCAGCATCTGCAGGCCCGCGACCATCGGGCTCGACCCGCGCAGCACCTGGAAGTACTGCGGCAGCATCGAGATGCCGCCGAACATCACCGCGCCGACGACCATCGAGACGACGATGCCCTGCGCGAAGACGTGATTCTTGAAGACGCGCAACGGGATCAACGCGTCATCGCCCATCAGGTGCTCGATGAACACGAACACCGCGAGCCCGACCGCGCCGACGATGTAGCACAGCCAGGACCAGCCCGACAGCCATCCCCATTCGCGGCCCTGTTCGGCGACGATCAGCAGCGGTGCGACGGTCACCGCCAGCGCGGTGGCTCCCCAGTAGTCGGTGCGGCCACCGACGCCCTTGTTCTGGTCGTAGTTGAGGACCCGGTAGACCACGGCGAGGGCAAGGATGCCGATCGGCACATTGACCAGGAACACCCAGCGCCACCCGGAGACCCAGAGGATCGAGGACTGCCCGGCGAACAGTCCGCCGAGCACCGGTCCCAGCACACTGGAGGTACCGAACACGGCCAGGAAGTAGCCCTGGTACTTGGCACGTTCGCGGGGCGGGACGATGTCGCCGATGGTCGTCAGCGCCAAGGTGAACAGGCCGCCGGCACCGAGACCCTGGAAGGCGCGGAACGCCGCGAGCTCGTACATCGAGGTCGCCATACTGCAGGCCAGCGAACCGATCACGAAGATCGAGATGGCCAGCAGGAAGAACGGCTTACGCCCGTAGAGGTCGGAGAGCTTGCCGTAGAGCGGTGTGACGATGGTCGAGGTGACCAGGTAGGCCGTCGTGACCCAGGCCTGCATGTCGTAGCCCTGCAGATCGTCGGCGATCGTGCGGATCGCGGTCGAGACGATCGTCTGGTCGAGCGCCGCGAGGAACATGCCGAGCATCAGGCCGGTCAGCACCGTCAGGATCTGCCGGTGCGAGAGTCCCGCTCCGGCGTGCTCCTCCGGGGGACTCACCGCAGAGGTGGTGACGTTGTCGTTGGTCATGAGTTCCTCGTGGTCGTAGGGGCTGGGGGGATACGTGGTGATTCGGACGCCGGTGCCGTCTCGGATGGCCGGCGTTCGCACGCGGGCGGGACCAGGGTCTCGGCGGCGTCGACGAAGCGGGTGAGAAGGGTTACCAGGGTCGCCATTTCGTCGGCAGACCACTCGCTCATCGCGGAGTTCACCGCCGAGCGGCGGCCCGCGCGCATCGACTCGACGCGGTCACGTCCGGCGTCGGTGACGACGAGCAGCGTCGCGCGCCCGTCGTGCGGGTCGGCTTCGCGTCGGATGAGGCCGAGGTCGACGAGTTGACTGACGTGCCTGCTGACCGTCGACGGATCGGCGCCGAGTTCCGCGGCCAGCTCTCGCGAGCGCATCGGGCGTTTGGCCAGATGGAACAGGCCTTTGAAGGCCGCCGTCTCGAACTCACCGTCGGGCGTACGGAAGGTCGTGTGGACCGCGCGGTCGCGGATACGGACGTAGCGCGCGAGTGTGTCGAAGAGCTGATCGATGTCGCGATCTTCGAGCATGCCGATACCCCGATCGATGACGATGTCCGTTTTCCTTGCCGACCACAACTAGTTGTTGGCTGCATGTAGTTGGCGGCTGCAAGTATGCGCTCGAGTTCGTCGTCATGGCAAATCCCATTAGGATCGACGGTCGTGACCCCTGTCCCCCCACCGACGTCATCGGGTAACCGTCCGCACTTCACGTCCATGCCTGACCTGGCCTTACGGGACCTGGGCGGCGCCGTCGTGTGGACCAACGACGACCTCTTCGCGGAGGCACAGAACCTGATCAAGACGCCCCCGGCGCAGTATCAGCCCGCGACGTTCGGTCACAAGGGTCAGATCTACGACGGCTGGGAGACACGACGGAGGCGGGAGTCGGGAGTCGATCAGGCGATCGTCCGGCTCGGCGCGCCGGGTGTCATCTACGGCGTCGTCGTCGACACGGCGTGGTTCAAGGGCAACTATCCGCCGTTCATCTCCGTCGAGGCCGCCGCCAAGGAGGGCGTCGTCTCCGTCGACGAACTGCTGACCGACACCGAGTGGGTCACCATCGTCGAGAAGAGCCCCGTCGACGGCGACACCCGCAATCCGTTCCGGGTCGATGCGAAGGATCGCTTCACCCACGTGCGTCTGACGATGCATCCCGACGGCGGTGTGGCCCGATTCCGGGTCCACGGGCGCGGCGTACCCAACCCGCACTTCTTCCGTTACGGCCATTTCGACCTGGCCGCCTTGGAGAACGGTGGCCTGATCACGGCCTGCTCCAACATGTTCTACAGCTCGCCCAACAACCTGCTCATGCCCGGCCGTGCACGGCACATGGGCGAGGGGTGGGAGACCTCGCGTCGGCGCGACGACGGCAACGACTGGGTGCAGGTGCGCCTGGCCGGGCAGGGCCGGGTGAGTCTCGTCGAACTCGACACCAGCTACTTCCTGGGCAACGCGCCCGGCGCGGCGATGGTCCGTGGCCGCGACGGCGAAGACGGCGAGTGGTTCGAGGTGTTGGGCCGCACCGACTTACAGCCCGACACCCGCCACCGGTTCGTCATCGATCTCGACCGCCCGATGACCGAGGCGCGCATCGACGTCTATCCCGACGGCGGCATGGCCCGCCTCAAGCTGTACGGCCTGCTGACCGACGAGGCGCAGACCGAGCTCGTCGAGCAGTGGGAGCGCGGCGAGGCCTGAGCACGCCTGTTCCCCGGGATGTCAGGCCGCGCGCCGCTCCGCGAATGACGGCAACACCAGCTCGCGCACGCGGTGCCGCGTGGCCGAGCCGTCGAGTGAGACGAGGATGACCGCGTCGGCGACCTCGGCCGCGTAGATGTCGCGGATGAGGGTCACCAGACCGCTCGGCGTGCCCACATAGCGCACGGTGCCGCCGTCGATGTCGTCCGGGATGTGTGCGACCGCCGCCCGCGCCGATGCGGCGCTCGGAGCGATCGCCACCTCCACCTCGAGCGCGACCGAGAAGTTCGCGGTGTCACGGGTGCCGGCCCGCAGCAGTGAGCGGGCCCGCTGGGCGTCACGCAGCGTGGGTCGACGGACGACGATCGCCGACGACTCGGCGGGAACGTCGTCGGCGAGCGCGACCCGCAGCGACGGGCGTCCGATACTGATGCGATCGAGTTCGATGGTCATGCCGGGGCCCCTCCGGGTGAGGTCGAGATCAGTTGTGCCAGAGCGTTGATCAAGCGGTCGATGTCGGCGGCCCCGGTGCCGAGGCCGAAGCTCGCGCGCACCGCGCCGTCGGGGTGGCCGAGGCGAGTGAGGATCGGGTGGGCGCAGAACTTTCCGTCGCGCACGCCGATGCCGTGTTCGTCACTGAGATATTCGGCGACGGCGCGCGGCGCAATGCCGTCGACGCCGAACCCGGCGATCCCGACGCGATCGGTGATGTCGTCGAAGATGCGTAGTTCCTCGACGCCGTCGATCCGCGCGAGCCCATCGTCGAGGCGGCAGCGCAATTCGTGCTCGTGCAGGCCGATCGCCTCGAAGCCGATCTCGGTGATCGCCTCGCAGGCGGCAGCGATGGCGATGGCGCCCAAGACATTCGGCGACCCTGCTTCATGTCGCGCGGCACCGGTGTGCCAGGCGGTGGCCGCGCAGTTCTCGTCGGGGCCGTCGACGACGCTGACCTGCGCCGACGCCCCACCGCCGGCGAGGTAGGGGTCGGCGGCGTCGAGCCAATCCGACCGTCCGATGAGCACTCCCGCGCCGAACGGCGCGTAGACCTTGTGGCCGGAGAACACCAGGTAGTCGATACCGTGGCTGACCATCGACACCGGCCGGTGGGCGACGAGCTGGGCTGCGTCGACGAGGATGCGCGCGCCGTGTCGGTGCGCGATGGCGGCGATGCGTCCGATCGGCAGGACCTCCCCGGTGACGTTGGAGGCCGCGGTCACCGCGAGCAACGCCGCGGGCGCCGCCGCGAGTTCGCATTCGAGTGCGACGAGGGTGTCCTCGATGCCCGGGCGCGCGGTCACGATGCGGGCCGTCCCGGAGTCGCGCGAGACCCACGGCAGCAGGTTGGCGTGGTGCTCGATGTCGAGGACCACGACGTCGCCGGGGGTGCAGTGGGCCGCCAGATTGATCGCGTCGGTGGTGTTGCGGGTGAACACGACGGTGTCGTCGGCACGCCCACGCACGAAGCGCCGCACCGTGTCCCGGCACTGCTCGTAGCGACGGGTGGTGACCTGGGACAGATGGCCGGCGCCGCGGTGGACGCTGGCGTACTGGTGCAGCGACGCGGCGACGGCGTCGGCAACCGCGGTCAGGGCGGGGGCGCTCGCCGCATAGTCGAGGTTGGCGTAGGCCACCTCGCTCCCGTCGGCGAGAGGCACGTGTTGTCCTGCGCCGACGACCTCGGCGAGCGGCTCGATGGACGACGGATCTGCGCCCACGGTGGCGGCGATCGATGCGGGGGTGACGACAGCAGTCATCGAAGAATCTCCTTGGGAATCCACGCTTGCCGTGTCCGGGTGGTACACGGCCAGGTCGTCACCCGGAGCACCCCACCGCGGAGGAGGGTTGCCGACCAGCGAGCCGGGGCTTGTCACTGGCACTCATGACCTGCACCAAGGGTGGCCTATCACGTCCGAGGGTGTCAATTTTCACTCAGCGTGGGCGAAATCCCGACGCCGTCCGGCGCTAGGTTGGTCGAGTGAGCGGCGAACGTGTGGAAGATGAGGGAACGGGGCCTGCTCCGTTCGTGTTGTCGCGTCCGCACGGGGTGGTTCGCGCCGAGGGCGTCGCGCGACGGTTCACCGCGGTCTCCGACGCCGTCGACGCGCTGCGATCCGGTGCGGTGGAGTCGGTGGTCGGTGCGCTCCCGTTCGACCCCGCCGATCCGGCTGCGCTGTTCGCACCCACGCGGCTATATCGGGAACAGGCGCTCGGTGGGCGCGCCCCCGTCCGTCATTCACTGGCCCAACTCGTCGAGATCCCCGACGCCGCCACACATCGGGAGCGGGTACGCCGTGCGGTGGCCGCCATCGATGCCGGCGTCCTCGACAAGGTGGTGCTCGCGAGAACCGTTGGTGCGGTGCTCGATTCACCGGTCGGGATCGATGAACTCCTCGGCGCGCTGGCGCACGGCAACTCCGAGCACAATGCGTTCGCGGTCGACAGCGGCCACTCGTGGCTCCTCGGCGCGAGCCCGGAGTTGTTGCTGCACAAGAGCGGTCGCGAGGTGACCTGCCATCCGTATGCAGGTTCGGCTCCACGCTCGTCGGACCCGGATGCCGATCGCGAGGCCCGGGAGAAGCTCGCCGCGTCGGGAAAAGATCATCGCGAGCACGCGTTCGTCGTCGAGCATCTGCGCGAACGATTGGCGCCGATCAGCGACGAACTCTCCGTCGCGACCCGACCTCACTTGCTTTCCACCGGCGAGATGTGGCACCTGGCCACCCCGATACGCGCCCACCTCACCGATCCGGATGTCGGCGCACTCGACCTGGCCCTCACCCTGAGCCCCACCCCCGCGGTGTGCGGGACACCGACCGAGGCTGCGGCACAGTTCATTCGGAATCACGAGGAACCACGCGGACTCTACGCCGGCGCCGTCGGCTGGGCCGACGCGCGTGGCGACGGTGAGTGGATGGTCACCATTCGTTGCCTCGAACTCGACGCCGACCGACAAACCTTTCGCACGTGGGCCGGCGGCGGTATCGTCGCCGACTCCGATCCCGATGCCGAACTCGCCGAGACCACCGCGAAGCTGCTGACGGTATTGCGAGCGTTGGGTATCGACGACCACTGATCAGCAGGCCACCTCCCCCGGTGGTCGAAGCTTGCTCGAGTATCCCCCCCAAATCGATGGTCCATGCGCACCCCCGCACCCGGACATCCCCACCGCATCGACGATCCAGGCCCCCGCACTCAGCATCCTCTCCCCATCGACGGTCCATACGCACCACCCCATACCCGAGCAACCCCTCCCCATCGATGGTCGAGGTGCACGGCGCCCCAGGCGCCGGGCCTCGAGACCCGGCGAGATGACAGGTATCGCAACCACATCCATCGACTACAGCAAAAACCGCGCCCCTACCACACCCGGCCGACAGAAAAGCATCGCCGAAACACGTTGTCCACAAGCAGAATTGACCAAAATACCCCTTGCATCGAACACCCTGGCGAGGTACACTGGACCCATCACACCGATCAGCCACCGGGGAGGGGCCCATGATCGAATCCACTACAGTCCTTGACGCGCAAACCGTTGACGCCGAAGCAACCTTCGCCACCATCGTCACCCAACTCAGCGACCTGCAATGGAATCCCGACATGACCGGACCCCAAGCCTTCGGCGCCATGAAACAAGTCCTCCTGCTCCGCAATCTGGTCGATCACCACGCCACCACCCTCACCGGCGAACTGGACCGGTTAGGGGTGGCCGACCACAAAACCACCCGACTGCGAGAACTGTTGATCAGCATGGGCTTCGCACCCGCGGTCGCAGGTCGGTATGTGCGGATGGCCGGCACCACCGATATCGATCTGTTGTTGGCGCATGCCGCGGACGGGTCCATCTCCTCCGAACACACCGACGCCATCGTCCGCGGACTGGCCCACATCGACACCCGCTCTCCCGAACCCATGGACACCGTCCAACGGTGCGAGTTTCTGCGGAAACTGCTGTCGCACTACTTCGCCGGATTCACCCCCGCCGAGATCAACCTCTACGCACGGCAGCTGGGAAACGAGCTCGTCGCGGAGACGCCCGGCGGGCTACCGGCGGCGGAGGACAAGAACATCAACTCCTACACCGACCGCATCACCGACGACGGCCGGCTGGAAATCTCAGCGAACCTCGACATCATCGCCGGTGAAAAGACCCGCACCCTGATGGAAACCTTGTCGGCTCCCAAGCCGCAGCCCGACGGATCCCCGGATCCGCGGACGCCCGAACAGATCTGCGCTGCCGCGTTTGAGACGATCGTCGAACTTGCGGCACAAGGATTGGCGGACACAACCTTCTCGGCCAAACCGACCAACGGCCTGTTGTGGACGTGGTCGGCCGACAACCCGGCACTCGGCGGCGAGTTGCAGAACATGGGTCCGATCACCGAAGCGACCGCCAATTTGTTGTCGTGCGACACCACGATCACCAAAATCGTGCTCGACCCCAACGGTGTACCGCTCAGTGTTGGTGAAGAGAAACGCTTCTTCACACCCGGCCAACGCAAAGCGTTGTTGGTCCGCGACCGTGGATGCATCAAATGCGGCGCCCACGCCGGCCGCTGCCAAGGACACCACGTGCAGCACTGGGCCGATGGTGGTCCCACCGACCTCGACAACGGCTGCCTCCTCTGCACCAGTTGTCATGACGATGTCCATCACCACGGCTGGGACATCATCATGGGATTCGACCGCCACCCCTGGTTGATCCCACCCGCCAGCATCGATCCGAAACGACGACCAGTGCCGTCGTATCACCGACGGACCATGCGACTCGACTAAGCCGCAGCCTGACCTACGCTGCCCCACTACCTGATTCCCCGCACCCGGCATCGCCGGGACCGCATCTGTTGTTTGAGAACTCCATAGTGAAACCCACCCGATGGTCGAGGCGTTAGAGCTGCCGTGGCCGGGAAACCCCTTCGTCACAAGGGGTCTCGAGGCTCGTCGCTGGCGCTCCTCGGCACCTCGACCACCGGGATGGGCGTCTTCCCCCGATGGTCGAGGTGCGAGCCGCGTGCGGCGAGCCTCGAGACCGCTTGCAGCAGAGCTGGAACCGAACCACCATGGACCAGAAACCGCTCAGCACAACAGGTCTCGAGGCTCGTCGCTAGCGCTCCTCGGCACCTCGACCACCAGGATGGGCGCCTTCCCCCGCTGGTCGAGGTTCGTCGTCAAAGGTGTAATGCTCAGCGCGTCCTCCGAACGCCCGTGCACCCGCCCCACCGGGAGCGCGTCGGCGGCTCGGCGAATCAGTGTCGACGGTTGTTCTCGTCGTCGGCCAGCTCTCGACGAAGCTGGTCCGCCATATCCGGCCGGAACGTCGACATCTGCATCGCCGCGATCGCCTGCGCTCCGACGGTCGTCACGCCGAGTTCCGACACCAGCCGCCGGATTGCGTCCTCCTCGGATTCCGCACGTTGCATGAGCGAGAGAACATCTGCCGAACGATCGAGCGCTGTCACACAGGCACGCAACACCTCTGATCGCTCCTGCCGCCCGACCTCAGGATCCGGTCGTGCCCGGCGCCCGCGTGGCGAAGGCGCTTCGACAACCGGCCCATCCCACTCGAAGAGTCCGTCCGGGAGCGAGGCATGCTCGGTGAGCTCGACGACTTCCGACGATCCCGAACCGGCCGACATCGAAAGCCGCACGATCACCCCGGTCGACTCGTCGATGGAGATCTCACCGTTCTTTCCGGAGCGGTCCCCCACCACCACCGCCCAGGCTCGACGGCCACCGACATCCACCGCTCGTGGCTCGTCGCGCACGACGACGTCACGACTCATGCTGTGCAGCAATGAGTTCTGACCGAGTAGCTGCAACGGGCTGACCCCGCGACCGAGTATCGGCAACCTGATATCGCCGTCCAGCAGCGTCATGTGGCCGTCGATGCGCACCAGCGATCTGTCACGACCGCTGAGATACACCGGCTCACCATCGATCTCGATACGCCACCGATCGGTCGGCGCATACCAGAACCGATAGGACTCATCGAGTTCGGTTCCGCGATCCGAGCCGAGGGATCTGAGGGCTCCCGAGACCATCACCGAGCCGGACGCCGCATTGCGCCCGATCAGTTCCACCCACGAGACCCCCATCCCCGAGCTACCCCAGCGCCTGATCCAGATCCGCGAGCAGGTCGTCGATCCCCTCGAGCCCCACCGAGAGCCGAACGACGGAGTCGCTCAAACCGATTGCGGCGCGCCCATCCGGCCCCATGGCCCGATGTGTGGTGGTCGCCGGATGCGTGATCAGCGACTTGGAGTCACCGAGGTTGTTCGAGATGTCGATGACGCGCAGAGCGTTGAGGACCTCGAAGGCACGCTTCTTGCCGTCGACGCCGTCACGGTCGTTGAGTTCGAAGGTCACCACCGTGCCACCGCCGGACATCTGTGCGGTCGCCAGCTCGTACTGCGGGTGCGAGGTGAGGAAGGGGTATTTGGTCCGCCGCACGCGCGGGTCGGCCTCCAGGAACTCCGCGATCCGCAGCGCCGAGGCCACCGAGGCGTCGACGCGCAGCTTGAGCGTCTCGAGTCCCTTGACGAGGGTCCACGCGTTGAACGGAGAGAGCGCAGGTCCGGTGTGGCGCATCAGGGTCTGCACCGGCCCGTCGATGTACTCCTTGGTACCGAGCACCGCACCGCCCATCACCCGGCCCTGGCCGTCGATGTGCTTGGTGCCGGAGTAGACGATGACATCGGCCCCCAGGTCCAGTCCCTGCTGCAACAACGGGGTGGCGAACACGTTGTCCAGCACCACCTTTGCTCCTGCAGCGTGTGCGAGCTCGGAGACCTTCGCAACGTCGACGAGGCTCTGCATCGGATTCGACGGGGTCTCGAAGAACACCGCCTCGGCGGGCGTCGACAACGCCTGCTCCCACTGCTCGAGGTCTTCGCCGTCGACGAAGTCGGTGTGCACACCCCACCGGGGCAAGATCTCGTTGGCGACGACGAAGCACGAACCGAACAGACTGCGTGCGGCGACCAATCGGTCGCCGGCCTTCAGCAGCGCACCCAACGACACGAAGACTGCGGCCATTCCGCTCGCGGTGGCGAAACATGCCTCGGCACCCTCGATCAGCCGCAGCCGCTCCTGGAACATCTCGACGGTCGGATTGCCATACCGGGAGTAGACGAAGCGCTCGTCCTCACCGGTGAACGCACGCTCGGCGGCTTCGGCCGAGTCGTAGACATAACCGCTCGTCAGATACAGCGCCTCGGAGGTCTCGAAGAAACCCGACCGATCGAGCCCGCCCCGGACCGAGAGCGTCTCGGCCGAAACCCCCTCCGGCAGACCTCGGCTCACGACTGCCTCCACGGAAGGTCGAGGGCACGCCAACCCTTGGAACCACGGTGATCGAATTCGTCGAGCGGCCCCTCGAAGCCGTCGACGATGTTGTACGCCTTGGCGACACCGTCGGCCGTGGCCGCCTCGGCGGCACCGATCGAGCGATGCCCGGAGCGACAGATGAAGATCACCTCGTCGTCGTCGGCCACGCCGGCATCACGCAACTCGGCGATGAACCCCTCATTCGGAGTGCCGGTGGGAAAGGTGTTCCACTCGATGAAAAGTGGTTGCTTGCCCAGGATTTCGAGGTCAGGAACCCCGACGAAGGACCATTCGGCGCGGGTGCGACAGTCGACGAGTTTGGCCTTCGGGTTCTGCTCGAGCTTCTCCCACGCCTGCGTGGGACTCAGATCTCCGGCATACGTCATGGCTTGCACACCTTCCAGTTCCCGTCTTCCCGAATCGCGGCAACCTTGGTCGTCTGCGCCTGATCGGACTTCTTGTCGAAATGCCAATGTACCGTCGCGGTCGCCCGGTCACCGGACACCGCCACGTCGCTGATCGTCGGAATCACGATCCGCCCGTTGGTCTCCAGCGATTGCCGGTTCTGCGTCGCGAACTCCGGCTGCGTCGGAAATCCCGCCGAATTCAGGTCGGCGCTGCAGGTGTGCTCACGAAAGGCCGTGTAGTCGACGTTGTTGCGCGCGGTGTACAGATCGTTGATCGCGTACTGCACCTTCGCCGAGTCACTCGCCCGGTCCTCCGCCGGACGGAACACGTACGAGAGCGCGATCCCGCCGGCTGCGAGAACTACGACCACCAGGGCCACCCAGAACGGCCACGCGTTGCGCCACGACGGGGCGGCCGGCTCATCGGGGACGACGTCCGGCTCGGCCCGCTTGGCTGCGCGTTTTGCCATGTCGGCGAGTGTATCGACGCAATCGCGACACGAAGTGGGCGCCCTCGGCCGGCCGTGCCGCCGGTCACACGTGGTTAAGTGAGGCTATCCAAGGATGCACAATCCGACGAAGGAGACATCATGGCGCCCACCCGACCGGTCCGATTCGCCCGCCGACATCGTGGCCGACGCTCAGGTATCGCAATTGCCGGGCTGGCGTTGAGTGCGGTGGTGGCACTCGCGGGCTGCAGCGCTCCCGCCGACGATTCCGCGTCGTCGAGTGCGCCCGCGCCCGAGGCCGGAGCGCTGCCGGTCACCATCGACCACAACTACGGCTCGACCACCATCTCCACGCCGGTGACCCGCGTCGCCGCGATGGGGGTGGGCGACGGCGACACCCTGCTCGCGCTCGGCTTCCAGCCGGTCGCCATGGCCCCGTTCGGCACGCCGGCGAAGGTCCGGACCCCGTGGACGGAGAAGTTGCTCGGTTCCAACGAGCCGGTGTCGCTGCCCGAGGCCTCGCAGCAGTTCGGCAACGAGATCGCCAAGGCGCTGTCCACGAATCCCGACCTGATCACCGCCGTCGGCGCCGCGCCCACCAAGGAGCAGTACGACAAACTCGCCGCCGCGGTCCCGACCATCACCCGGCCCACGAACTACCCGGATTGGCAGGTTCCGTGGGATGTGCAGGCCGCCGAGATCGGGCGCGCCGTCGGCCTCCCACACAAGGCCACCGAAACGATCAACGCGACCAAGAAACACGTCGCCGACCTGGCCGCCGCGCATCCGCAACTCGAGGGCAAGACCGCGGTCGCGGTGACCGCCTCGCCGGACGGCACCATCTCGATCTTCGGGCCCGGCGACGGCCGGGAGCAGATCCTGGAAAGCTACGGGCTGACCTTCCCGGAGGGATTGAAGTCCGCGGTCACCAGTGGGTTCTATGGTTCGATCTCGGCAGAGAACATCGGCATGCTGAACCAGGCCGACGTCGTCGTCGTCCTCGACTGGCAGGGAGCCAACGACCAGCTCCGCAAGAACGCCAACTGGACCGGCCAGCCGTTCGTCACCGGCGGCCGCACCACCTACATCAACCAGGAGGTCGGAACCGCGATGGGCGTGCCGACAGTGCTGTCGATCCCCTGGATCGCCGACCAATCCATCGCACAGATCGCCGACGCGGCGGGCCACGCGAGCTGAGGTCGGAACCAACGCGGCTGCGGGCTGTGTGAGGTCACCCTAACCGCAGATTTTGGGTACGGGCTGCCAGGGCCTACCGTAGAAGGGATAAGCGTCGACGCACCGCCTCGTACCGCGGGCGTCTGATCTCCGTCGAGAACCGAGGTACTGACACTCCATGACCGATCAAGCTCGCCCGCTGCGCGTGGCCATCGTCGGCGCGGGTCCCGCCGGGATCTACGCCGCCGACGCCCTGATGAAGTCCGACACCGCCAAGGACCGCGGCGTGTCCATCGACCTCTACGAGCGCATGCCCGCGCCCTTCGGCCTCATCCGGTACGGCGTCGCACCCGACCACCCCCGCATCAAGGGCATCATCACCGCCCTGCACAAGGTCCTCGACAAGCCGCAGGTCCGCCTGCTCGGCAACATCGACTACGGCACCGACATCACCCTCGACGAACTCAAGTCGCACTACGACGCGGTGATCTTCTCCACCGGCGCCACCGACGACCGCACTCTCGAGATCCCCGGCGTCGACCTCGAACGCTCCTACGGCGCAGCGCAATTCGTCGCCTGGTACGACGGTCACCCCGATTTCCCGCGCGAATGGCGGCTCGAAGAGGAGAAGGTCGCCGTCATCGGCGTCGGCAACGTCGCGCTCGACGTGGCACGCGTGCTCGCCAAGACCGGCGACGAACTACTGCCAACCGAGATCCCCGACAACGTCTACCAGGGCCTCAAGAACAACAAGGCCGTCGAGGTGCACGTCTTCGGTCGTCGCGGTCCCGCCCAGGCGAAGTTCACCCCGCTCGAGCTCAAGGAGCTCGACCACTCGCCGAACATCGAGGTCGTCGTGAACCCCGAGGACATCGACTACGACGAGGGCTCCGCTGTGGCGCGCCGCGGGTCGAAGATCACCGACCAGGTCGCCACGATCATCGAGAACTACGCGATCCGCGACCCCAAGCAGGGCGCCATCCACAAACTGTTCCTGCACTTCTTCGAGAGCCCCACCGAGATCCTCGGTGAGGACGGCAAGGTCGTCGGTCTGCGCACCGAACGCACCCAGCTTGACGGCACCGGCAACGTCAAGCCGACCGGCAAGTTCACCGATTGGGACGTCACCGCGGTCTACCGGGCCGTCGGCTATCTCTCGGACAACCTGCCGCAGATCCCGTTCGACAGCCAGGCCGGCGTCATCCCGAACGAGGCCGGACGAATCTTCGACGAAGGCGCCCACCTGACCGGGCTCTACACCACCGGGTGGGTCAAGCGCGGACCCGTCGGGCTCATCGGCCACACCAAGGGCGACGCCAACGAGACCGTCGACTGCATCATCGAGGACATGACCAACGGCGCGCTGCTCGAGCCCGCCCATCCCGCCGAGGACGCCGTCATCGAGTTGCTCGAGTCCAAGGGCATCCCGTTCACCACCTGGGACGGCTGGTACCGACTCGACGAGCACGAGCGTTCCCTGGGCGCCGAACAGGGCCGCGAGCGCGTCAAGGTCGTCGAACGTGAGGACATGCTCGCCGCCTCGGAGCCGCACAAGGTTCAAAAGGCCTGACTCCGTCAGGGGTTCAAAAGGCCTGACTCCGTCAGGGGTTCAAAAGGCCTGACACTCACTCCAGAGACACGGCTGACGAAAGTGGGGGAAGAATCTTCTTCCCCCACTTTTCCGTTCGTCCCCAAGCAATTTCCAGGGGACGAACGAAAAGCCTTGGGAAGAAGCCAGACACACACAGCGAGGGGCGAGACGGAGATCCGCCTCGCCCCTCGCTGACTGTGAGAGTGGTTGTCGTTCAGCCCTGCTGAATCGTCGGTGCCAGGTTCTGCGGGCCCGGCGAGTTCTGCGGTGCCGGGATCTGACGCACGTTGGCCCAGAAGCCGAAGTTGTTGGCGAGGTTCTCCACCTGCGCGCCGATGGTGTAGCCGGAGATCGACGACGGCCAGCAACCGGCCCACTTGGTCTCGACGTAGCGGTAGAACTGGCCGGGCTTGAGCAGGCCGGCGGGCTGCCCGGCGATCCGGACCTGCTTGGTGGCCCCGCCGATCTCGGTGACGTTGACGTTGGTCATGTTGGAGCCGCCGACGTTCTTCACGCCCATCCACCGGGTCATCTGCCAGAGCGGTCCGGAGTCCCAGTTCGGGCCCCACCGCTTGAACTCGCAGCTCACGCCGCCCAGCATGGCCAGATCGCCCGGCCCTGCGGCCTGCGCCTCACCCGCTGCGGCCAAGGTGCCGCCGGCGATACCGGCCGCAACCGCCGTCGCCGCGACGGCTCGCTTCATCGTCTTCTTCATGTCGACTCCTTCTTCGTCGAGCGGGCCCCGAAACCGAGGACGACCCCGAGGCTGCGAACTCCTACGACGCCCCCGCGCCGAAATGCGTACGTCCCCTTGTATCGCACTCTCACAGGTAACCGTTACGTAGGTCTCAGAATCGTTGCCGCACGGCAGCCGGATCGTCATCGAATCCGACAACCCGGGCTGAGGTAAGGTTGCCCTTCGTGCGACGCCTCACCGGACTACTGCTGATCCTCGCGGTGCTCGTGGTCGCCACCATCGGCTCGGTGTTGATCGGCACGAGAGAGATGCCGCTGGCCGCCACCTGGGATTCCTTCACCGCAGGCTGCTCGCAGATCTGGCAGGCCCTGATCCACCTGCACATGCCGCGGGTCGACAAGTCGTCCGACACCGCGGGCATCGTCTGGGACCTGCGCGTACCGCGTACCGTGCTCGGTCTCATCGTGGGTCTGGCCATCGGCGCGGCCGGCGCGATCACCCAGGGCCACACCCGCAACCCCATCGCCGACCCCGGGTTGCTCGGCGTCAATGCCGGCGCAGCCTGCGCGGTCGTCGGCGGTGTCTACCTGTTCGGCATCTCCTCGCCGCTGGCCTACATGGCATTCGGGCTCGGCGGAGCGATCATCGCCTCGGCCCTCGTCTTCGGGATCGCGGCACTGACCGGGACGGGTCCGATCACCCTCGTGCTGGCGGGCACCGGCCTGTCGGCGATGCTCGTGGCGATCACCTCGGCGATCGTGCTCAGCGACACCGCGTCGCTCGACGCGTGGCGTTTCTGGAGCGTCGGTTCGACGGCCGGCCGCAGCATCGACATCTTCTGGGCCGCATTGCCGTTCATCGGGGTCGGTCTCGTGCTGGCGCTGGCGTCGGGGTTCTTCCTCAACATCCTGAGCCTCGGCGACGACATGACCAAGGCGCTCGGCAGCCGCGTGTTGGTGATCCGCGGCGTCGGCATCCTCGGGATCACCCTGCTGATCGGGGCGGCGACCGCCGCCTGCGGACCCATCGTCTTCCTCGGTCTGGTGGTGCCGCACATCGCGCGCGCGATCACCGGCGCCGACTATCGCTGGATCATCCCGTACTCCGCGCTCATCGGCGCCGCGCTGTTGTTGGTGTGCGACATCATCGGTCGCGTCGTCGCCCGGCCCGGCGAGATCCAGGTCGGCGTCGTGCTGGCCTTCGTCGGGGCGCCGTTCCTGATCGCCATGGTCCGCCGAACGAAGTTGACGAGCGTATGAGCACCGACACCGAAGCCGCGTCGGCCGCCGACCACCGGCCAGCCCACGCCTCGCGCCGCATCGTGCGTGTCGGGCCGACCTCGTGGGTGTGGCGTCCGCGCATGGTGATCGCGGTGACCACCTCACTGCTGATCGCCTTCGTCCTGTTCCTGATGAGCGTCACCATCAGCGACTACCCGGTGACACCGATCGACGTGATGCGCATCCTGCTCGGTGGCGGTACCCGCATCGAGAACGTCGTCATCCTCGACGACGCCGTGCCGCGCGCGTTGGTGTCGGTACTCGTGGGCTTCGCGCTCGGCATGTCGGGATCGTTGACGCAGTTGATCGCCCAGAACCCTCTGGCGACCCCCGACATGCTCGGCATCACCGCCGGGGCCAGCGTCGCAGCCGTCTCGGCGATCGCCTTCGGAACCGGGTGGGGCGCCGGACTCGCCCAGCTCGGCGTGCCCGCGTCGGCCCTCATCGGCGGACTGGCCACCGCCGTGGTGATGTATCTGCTCGCCTGGCCCGGACGGAAAGCCAACCACGCCATCAATCCGCTGCGCCTGGTGCTCATCGGCGTCGGCATCACCTGGGTGCTGCAGGCCGCCACCTCCTATCTGCTCACCCGCGCCGAGATCCGCGATGTCGGCCGTGCCCAGACGTGGCTGGTGGGGTCGGTGGCCAACACCTCGTGGTCGAGTGTGTGGCCGGTCGCGATCGCGGTGGTGCTGGCCGTCGTCGCCGTCGGGGTGCTCGCCCGCCAGATCGACGCGATGAGCCTCGGCACCGATCTGGCGCGCTCGCTCGGCGTGCGAACGATGGCCGTCTCGAGCGCGATCCTGCTGATCGCGGTGATCGTTGCGGCCCTGGCGGTCTCAGCCGCCGGGCCGATCGCCTTCGTCGCACTGCTCGCCCCGCAGATCGCCATGCGCCTGACCGGCAGTGCCATCCCCACCCCGGTCGCTTCCGGGGCGATCGGCGCGATTCTCGTGGTCGGCGGCGACATCCTGTGCCGCACGGTACTGCCGTCGGGCCTGCCGGTGGGCATCGTCACCGCGGCGCTCGGCGGCCCCTTCCTGATCTATCTCATGGTCTCGATCTCCCGAAAGGCCACCGTATGAGCCGACTTTCCGCACGCGACCTCGTCGTCGGCTACGACGACCGCATCGTCATCGACGGTCTTGACGTCGACATCCCCGACGCGGCGATCACCACAATCATCGGCCCCAACGGCTGCGGCAAATCGACGCTGCTGCGGTGTCTGGCGCGGCTGCTGCCGGCCCGCTCGGGCGTCGTACGCCTCGACGGCACCGACATCACCCGGATCAAGCCGAAGACCGTCGCCCGCACCTTGGGCATCCTGCCGCAGAATCCCGTTGCGCCCGAAGGACTCACCGTCGAGGATCTGGTCAGCCGAGGCCGCCACCCCTACCAGAAGTGGTATCAGCAGGCCTCCGCCGAGGACGAGGCCGCCGTCTCTCTGGCCTTGGAACTGACCTCGACGACCGACCTCGCCGACCGCACCCTCGACGCGCTCTCCGGCGGTCAGCGCCAACGGGTCTGGATCGCGCTCGCGCTGGCGCAGGGCACCGACCTGTTGCTGCTCGACGAGCCGACCACCTACCTCGACCTCGCGCATTCCCTCGAGGTCCTCGACCTCGTGCACTCCCTCAAGACCGAGCACGGCAAGACCGTCGTCATGGTGCTACACGACCTGAATCTCGCTGTGCGCTACAGCGATTCGCTGTTCGTTATGAATGACGGCCAACTGGTCCGGCATGGTGCACCCGACGAGGTGATCACCACCGAACTCCTCGACGACGCCTTCGGCCTGCGCGCGCAGGTGGTCACCGACCCGGTCTTCGGTGGCCCGATGATCGTGCCGATCGGCGCGCACAGTGCACGTGAGATGACCAGTGCACGCGGGGTACTCAGCGAGCCCTAGGCCGTTCGGTCACAGGGCGGCTACCCTGTGTGCTCACAGGGCGATCGCCCCGGCCAGCCATGTCCCCGACGCGAGCAACGCGCCGAACAACTCGATACCGATCGTCACCGCCGCCGCCTTGGTCGCCGCCACCGTACCGCGCCACGCAGCGCCGGCCGTGCGGGTTCGCACCAGCTCGGAAACCAGTGCACCGGCGATGAAACCGAGGAACAACCCGACGACGGGCACCACGAAGAACCCGACGATCCCCACCACCCCGCCGACCACGATGGTGCGGTTGGGGATCTCGTGACGACGCAGAACACGGCCGGCGACAACATATTTGACGATCTCACCGACACCGATCAGCACCGCGGCGAGCGCGAACACCGCCCAGGCCCAGCCGCCGACGACGATCGCCCACACCAGGATCGACACCGCGACCAGCAGGGTGCCGGGCAGCACCGGGACGACGATCCCCAACAGCCCCACGGCAATACAGACACCAACGATGACCTCGCCGTACAGGGGCATGAATCGGCCGCTCTACTCGACCTTGGCCGGAGAATCCGACCCGGCCGCCTCCGGACGCGGCGCCCCTGGCCCCGCCGGAGGGCGCAGTCCCTGGCCCGGCGCTCCCG
>NZ_MVPX01000039.1:0-9621 GCF_002043085.1 Gordonia sp. i37
GCCGCCCCCCCCCCCCCCGCCGCAGACGCTGATCCGCGGGTGATAGGCGATCTCGCCGATCAGGTACTGCGACATCGTCGAGGTGAGGTCGGCGCGCCGGACGACAATCGTCACCGATCGCGCAAATCGGGCGAGGTGGATCGCGGCCTGCCCGGCGGAGTTGCCGCCGCCGACGACGATGACGTCGCGGCCCTCCATCTCGCGTGCCGCCGACATCGCCGCCCCGTAGAACACCCCGAGCCCGACGAGTGCCTCGAGGGAGTCGACGCCGAGCCGGCGGTAGGCGACCCCGCTGGCGATGAGTACCGCGTGTGCGCGCACGTCGCCACCGTCGGTGATCAGGCAATGCGGCCGGTTCTCGACGCCGACTTCGAGTCGTTCGACGGCCCAACCCGAATAGAACCGCGCGCCGAAGCGCACCGCCTGGGTGCGGGCGCGCTGGGCCAGCCGCATGCCGGAGATGCCGCGCGGGAAGCCGAGGTAGTTGCGGATCATCGAACTCGTGCCGGCCTGGCCGCCGATCGCCGAGGACTCGATGACCACCGTCGACAACCCCTCGCTGGCGGCGTAGACCGCGGCGGCCAGGCCGGCCGGGCCGGCCCCGGCGATCGCGAGATCCACCACGGAGTCCTCGGCCACATCCGACGGGCGCCCGTACATCATCACCGACACGTCGCGCGCCGAGCGTGGGGCGATGACCGTGCGGTGGGACTTGCTGACCATCGACTGGACCAGGGGGAACCTCGCGCCGTCGGTGGTGTCGGTGCCGTCGATTGCGCTGTGGTCGAAGGCCGCCTGCGCCTCGCGTCCGGCGGGGCTGTCGGGGGTGTGGGTGCGGTGCGGCATGCCCATGCGGTCGAGGAGGTCGCGGATCTCCAGTGTCAGTGGGCTTTCCGTGTCGGCGATGATGCGAATCGATTCGACGACGGGCGCGGCGATCGTGGCACCCCAATCCGAGAGCATCTCGGTGATCGCGTAGTGGAACTCCTCGTCCCGGGCTCCGCGCGGCATGAGTAGGAATGTGTCGAACTTGCCCTTGCGCAACGGAATCCGAAGTGCTTCCGACGTCGTGGCGAAGCGGTCCCAGTGGATGACGACGACGCGTCGGGCGGTGGGGACGATGCTGCGGAAGGTGCCGAGTGCCTCGAGGATCGGCATGTCCGATAGTTCGGATTCGGCGACGATGAGCGCGATCGGCTCACCCTGCGAGGACAGTTGTCCGAGGGTGGTGATGGCCTCGATCGCCGAGGACACGCAGCGTACGTGGTAGTCGCGTCGGTAGCGGCCGAACTCGTCGGACAGGGCGTCGGCGTGGTTGCCGGTCACGAGAAGGATGGTCGGCGTGGGTGTTTCGGGTCCGGCGGCCGTGCCGGGCATCGGTTCGGTCACGGGATGGGGTTCACAGACAGACGGGCCATGCAGTCCAGTGTGACAGCAGGCCTCGACGACGGCCGTCGATACGTTTTCGCCGAAACGTCCCACCGAGGATCGCGATGGTGGTAGTAATCACTTACCGAAAGAGTCAAGGCTGACTGTTATGGTCGGCCGACTGTCGTGGACGACTTGTACGGGGGAGTCGAATGTCGGGAAGTGATCTGAATGCACGTGGCGACGCGACGTCGGCACAGGACTCGGGTGTGTCACGCCGTCGATTCCTGACCGGTGCGGCCGCGGCCGCCGTGCTCGCCGGAACCGCGGTCGCGATGCCGGGGGTCGCGGTTCCGGCGGCGCGGGCGGTACCGCCACCACCCTCACGGCGTCGGCGGGTGGCGATCTTCGGCGGCGGGATGGCCGGTCTGTCGGCGGCACACGAACTCGTCGAACGCGGATTCGCGGTGACCGTCTACGAGCCGGCCTACCTCGGTGGTAAGGCGCGCAGCCACGACGTGCCCGGTACTGCTGCCGGAGGTCGGATGGCGCTGCCGGGTGACCACGGCTTCCGCTTCTTCCCCGGTTGCTATCAGCATGTCCCCGACACCATGTCGCGGATTCCGGTGCCCGGCGGCGGCACCGTGAAGAGCCGGCACCTCGTCGACGTCGACACCGCCGCCGTCGCATTCGCCGACGCCGGGTATGCCCCGACGATCGCGCCCGCCTCCATCGTGGGAATGATCGACCATGCCGGGGCCCTCGCGGCCCTGGACAACGTGCGTAATGCGCTGACGACCGGGCTGAAATTCGTCGTCGACATACCGCCGGCCGAACTCGCCTACTTCGTCACCCGGGAACTCATCATCGCCACGAGTTGCACCGAACGCCGAGTCGGCCAGTGGGAGAACCAATCCTGGATGCAGTTCGTCAAGGCCGACACCAAGTCGCCGGCCTATCGGCGGTATCTGGCCGGGGCGCTGACCCGGGCGCTGGTCGCGGCGAAATCGCAGACCGCCTCGGCGCGGACCATCGGGCAGATCGGCCTGGCGTTGGCGACCTCGGCGACCGGCCTGATCGGCAACTACGAGGCGGGACTGGTCCAGGGTGGTGTCGACCGAATCCTCAACGCCCCCACCAATCATGCGTGGATCGACCCCTGGGTCGCCTATCTGCGCCAGGCAGGTGTGCGGTTCGAGATGGGGGAGGGGGCAGCGGCATTCGAGGTCGGGGACAAGCAGATCACCGGCGTTCGCACCACGTCGGGGCGGAGGGTCGACGCCGACTGGTACGTCGCCGCGATGCCGCTGGATCGGATCCGCCCCTTGTTGGGGTCCGCCGTCCTCGGGGCCGCGCCGGAACTCTCCGGAATCTTCCGCCTGCAGGATGATTGGATGGTGGGCATCCAGTACTTCCTGTCCCGCCGCTCGGATCTGCCACCCGGCCACATCGCGGCGTTGGGAACCCCCTGGGCGTTGACCGGCTTGTTCCAGGCAGCGCCGTGGGGCGTCGACTTCGCCCGGACCTACGGTGACGGACGCAGCAAGGACTGCCTGTCGATCGACATCTCCGATTGGGACACACCGGGAATCCTCTACGGCAGGACCGCCAAGCAGTGCACCCGAGACGAGATCGCCAAGGAGGTGTGGGCGCAGATGTCGAAGGCGATGAATTCCGGTGGGCGAGAGATCCTGCGAAGCGAGGACATCGTGACGTGGTCGCTCGATCCCGGGATCACGTGGTCCCTCACCATCGCCAACGCGACCCCGCTGATGGTCAACACCGCAGGCTCGTTGCCGCATCGTCCCGGCGTCGCCACCTCGATCGCGAATCTGTTCATCGGCGGCGACCACGTCCGCACCAACATCGATCTGGCAACCATGGAGGGTGCCAACGAGTCCGGGCGTCGGGTGACCAACGCGATCCTCGACGCCGCGGACAGTCCGGCGGGCCATGCCGCGGTGTACCCGCTGTGGGAACTGCCGATGCTCGATCCGCTCAAGGCGCAGGACCGGGATCGCTATCGGGCCGGGCTGCCGCACATTCTCGACGTGTGACTGCCCTAGGCTGGACGTGTGACCTCGCTTCCCGACGACGCGGACCGAGGCCGACCTGCCCCGCGACAGCGACGAAGTGACCTGACCCGTGTCACGATTCTCAATGCGGCACTTCGGGTTCTGGTCGAGCGTGGCTATTCGCACACCAGTACCGTTGCGATCCAGGCCGAGGCGGGTGTGACCCGTGGGCGCATGCTGCACCATTATCCGTCCAAGGATGCGTTGCTGATGGCCGCGGTCGGGCATCTCGCCCGAACGCGGCTGGCCGAGTTGCCCTTCGGGATCGACTGGCCCGACGATCCGGTGGAGCGGATCTCGCAGGCGACCGAGGTGGGGTGGTCGACGTTTCACCAGCCTTACTTCGTGGCGTCGATGGAACTGTGGATCGCCGCGCGCACCAACGAGGCGTTGCGGACCGCGCTGCTACCCACCGAACGGGAGATCGGCGCGACGGTGAGGTCGGCGGTCGATGGATTCCTGGGCTCGGAACTGACCTCGGCGCCGGGATATGCGGCGCTGTATCCGGTGCTGCTGTCGAGCATGCGTGGGGTGGCCACGACCTATCTGATCGACCGTCGTGATCCGCGAACCGATCCGCACCTCGAACTGTGGAAGCGGATGCAGCGCAAGTACCTGCTGGGTGAGTGACCTGCGTAGGCTGACGAGCATGGCATTCGATCCCACAGTTGCTGGTGTCGCCGTCGGACTGGTCGGCGGTTTCGGCGCTTTTCGTGCGACGGGCCGTCGCGAACTCGGCGGCGTCGTCGTCACCTCGGCCGGCGCCTACTGCACCCGCGAATGGCTGCGGCGCGGACCCGCGGTCGCGGGCGGCCTGCTCGGCAGCTACGTTGCCGCCTTCGCCATCTCGCATCCCCTGGCGAAGAAGATCGGTGCGTGGCCGTCGGTCTTCGCGGCGACCGCTGCAGCGGCGGCGGTAACCGTCGCGGTGACCTCGGCGGTACCGGTCAAGAGCTGAGGGTCCCGTCGTGGCGTCGGACTTTCTGCCACAATCGGCGAGGTGAATGCGTCCCAACCCCGCCGGGACACCCGGCCGCACGTGGTCATCATCGGTGCCGGTTTCGCCGGTATGCACGCGGCGCGCAGCCTTCGGCGCGCGAACGCGAAGGTGACGGTCATCGATCGCGGTACGAGTCACCTGTTCCAGCCGTTGCTCTATCAGTGCGCGACGGGACTGCTGTCGGAGGGCTCGATCAGCAGCCCGATCCGGCACCTGCTGCGCAGGCAACGCAACGCCGACGTCTACTGCGCCGAGGCGACCGACATCGATCCCGCGGCGCGCACGGTCACCGTCACCCGGCTCGACTCGTCGGTCGAGCAGGTCGGATACGACTACCTCGTCGTCGCGGTCGGCATGCGCACCGCCTACCACGGCAACGAACATCTGATGGAGCACACCATCGGGATGAAGACCCTCGACGACGCACTTGCCATCCGCCGCAAGGTGATGGGCGCATTCGAGGTCGCCGAGACCCTGCCCGATCCCGAACAGCGCAAGCCGTGGCTGACCTTCGCCATCGCCGGCGGCGGGCCCACGGGTGTCGAATTGGCAGGCCAGATCCGGGAATTGGCGCACAACGCGTTGGAGCGCGAGTTCCGCAGCATCGACCCGGATGAGGCGCGGGTGATGCTGTTCCAGGGGGCCGACCGACTGTTGCCGTCGTTCAGTCCGTCGCTGTCGACGAGCGCGTTGCGCACCCTTGAACGCCTGGGCGTGGAAACACATTTCGGGGTGCACGTCACCGACGTCGGTGCCGACACCGTCGAGATCACCGAGAAGAAGTCCGGGGAGGTGCGCACCTTCGGTGCCCGCACCACGCTGTGGACGACCGGCGTTGAGGCGGTGCCGTTCGTGAAGGCGCTCGCCGACGCGATCGGGGTGAAACAGGACCACGGCGGCACCATCCCGGTTGGGGACGACCTGTCGGTTCCGGGCCATCCGGACATCTTCGTCGTCGGTGACATCAGCTCCTATAAGGAGTTGCCCGGCGTCGCGGAGGTGGCGATGCAGGGTGGCAGGCACGCCGGAGAGGTGATTGCCGGGCTCCTCGCCGGAGGCTCCGAGCGACCTGCGTTTCGGTACCGGGACTTCGGTAGCGCCGCCTACATCTCCCGGAAGAACGCGATTCTGGAGACCGGTCCGCTGCGCCTGTCGGGTCGGGTGGGCTGGCTGGCGTGGGGTGCGATCCACATCGCCTTTCTCGCCGGTGTCCGCAACCGCACCGGAACCCTGGTGACCTGGGCGGCGACGCTGCTCACCGACACCCGTCGCGAACGCGCCATCACCTACGGCGATCCGAAGACTGCGCGCAAGTCGTTCTGAGCGGGCCCGCCGAGTCGTAAGGTGAGTACTGGACGATGTAGGCGGGCATGAACGGAGATCGGGCATGAACGGCCGAACACTGGCGACCTCGGCACTCGACGGATTCCGGCGGGCCCGCGTGGCCTGGCTGAAGGTACGCGGCAAGACTCCCGATGACGTCGCCGAGGCGCGGGTGGCCACCGGCAAGGCGTGGGAGGAGTTCTGCGACACGCTGAAATCGGCGGGCGCATCGATCATGTACCCGGGGACGCCGACCGATCCGCTGACCCAGGCCGAGGGTTATCGCTATCTGTCGCGGCTCACCCGCGCCGGACTCGAAGCGTTCGTCGAATACGCAGACCCGCGAGCGCCCGTGCTGCGCAGGATGATTCATGAGACCGCCAAGATGGGCTCGGACAACCCCGACAACTACTACCAGAATGCGACGATCGACGGGACGCTCACCTACCGCATCAGCGGAACGCGCGGCACCGTCGACTATCTCGGCTTCGGGACGCAGGAGGGCAATTACGGTCAGGGCGGGCAGATGCCGACGACCGGATACGTCGAGGCCTCGGACCTGCAGATCGCCGACGACGGCACCTTCGAGTTGATCGTCAGTGCGACCCGCCCCTGGCCTGAGGGGCAGGACGGCAATTGGTTGCCGATGACCGCTGATACCGGGCTGCTGATCGTGCGTCAGACCTTCGCCGATCGCACCACCGAGGTGCCCGCCGATCTGCACATCGAGCTCTACGATCCGGCTGTCGGTGCCGGCAACGACCAGGCGCCACCGCCGCCCGAGCCGCTCACCGCCGCACAGCTCGATGCCGGGCTCGGAAAGGCGAGTCTGCTTGTGGCCGGCGCGTCGATGCTGTTCGCCAAGTGGGCGCATGACTTCGCCGAGCACACCAACGAACTCCCCATGTTCGATCCGGAGAAGTCGACGAAGGCCGGTGGAGACCCGAATATCATCTACTACCACAGCTATTGGCGCCTGCGACCCGATGAGGCGCTGGTGATCGACGCGGAGATCCCCGAGTGCGAGGCGTGGAACTTCCAACTCGACAATCACTGGCTCGAGTCGCTGGATTACCGGTATTCGACGATCCATGTCAACAAGCACACCGCCAAGTATCGGCCCGACGGGAGCGTGCGAATTGTCGTCGCGCACACCGATCCCGGTGTGCCGAACTGGCTGCACACCCCCGGACATGACTGTGGTGGAATGACTTTCCGTTGGATTCGGGCCCAAGATCATCCTCAACCACGGACCCGGGTGGTGCCGGTCGCTCAGGTTCGCGAACTCTGACGCCCGGGTCTCTCGATGTCTGACGGATTCGTGCCGTTTCGGCGAAGTGGTATCCGAGCGCTCAATCATGTTGGTGCCGAGCTGGTTCGACGTGGTCTCGGTCCGGATCTGTCCGCCGACGCCCTGCGGCGGCGCGCCGAGAGGTCGGCGAGGCGGGCATGGGAAGCCGACGCGCTGACCGACGAAGCTCTCGATGTGTTGACCCGTTCGATTGTCGACGAGGCGAACCTCAGCTATTTCGGGGCGCTGGTGATTCGCGCACGCCTGCACGGTCTGCTCACGACGCGCTTACGCGTGGCCGCACTGCTGGAGGCCGAGCCCGAGGTACTCGACGAGCCGATCACGCCACCGATCGTGATCGCCGGCCTGCAGCGCAGCGGAACCACCATGTTGCACCGGCTGATCGGCGCTGATCCGCGGGTGCGCGCGGTGCAATCGTGGGAGGTGGTGCACCTGCTGCCGAGCCGATGGGAGCGGGCAGGTGCACGGCCACGTGTGCGAATTGCGCAGACCAAGCTCGCCGAACTCGCCCTGCGATACCTGAACCCGCAGTTCTTCGCCATCCACGCCGTCGAGGCCGACGGTCCGGAGGAAGATGTTCTGCTGCAGGAGTATTCACTGTTATCCCAGGTGCCGGAGGCGATGCTGAACGTACCTGCGTATGCCGAGTGGTTGGCGCGCCAGGACGTCCGCCCGTCGTATGAGTATCTGAAGGTGCTGTTGCAGGTACTTGCGCGGCAGGACCGACGACCGCACTGGGTACTCAAGACCCCCGCGCATCTCGAACACCTCGACACGCTACTCGACGTGTTTCCCGACGCGGTCATCGTCAACACCCACCGCGACCCAGTGCGCACCACAGCCTCGTTCTCGAGCATGCTCGCTCACGGCCATTCGATGTTCTCCGACTCCGTCGATGCCGCCGCCGTCGCGCGACATTGGTTGCGCCGCAACGTCGACATGACCGAACGGGCGCTCGTCGTACGCCAACACCATCCGGACCGATTCGTCGACGTGCGGTACGACGACCTCATTGCGGACCCAATGGCGCAGATCGACCGGATCTACGCTGCCGCAGGCCTGGAACTCGACGGCCCGACCCGTGCCGCCATGCATCGGCACCGACAGTCCCATCGGCAGAATGCCCATGGCGTGCACCGGTATTCGCTCGAAGAGTTCGGTCTCACCGAGGACGAGGTGGCCGGTGCGTACGCCCATTATCGCGAGGTGATGGGGATCTGAGAGATCCGGGTCGTCGAAACCCCCCGATGGTCGAGGTGCCTGGCCCTGGTGGTCGAGGACCTCCCCCCGATGGTCGAGAACCCTTCCCCCCGATGGTCGAGGTGCCCGGCGCCCCAGGCGCCGGGCCTCGAGACCCGGTGAGCCACAGCTGGTTCCATCCCACAGCGAAACCCCGTCACCGTGGGTAGGTAACGATCACCTGCCCCGTCCACTTGCTCCGCCACTCCACCCTCCGATCGGCGTAGAGCGTCGGCACCCACTCCCCAAGATGCTTCCGCTGATGATCAGCCCGGCACAGCGGGATCAGATCACCGAGCACCGTCCAGCCTCCGGCCTCGGGGTCGGTGTGGTTGAAGGGTCGCCAATGATCGAGGTCGCACAGGTGTGACGGCATCCCGCAGTACGGGTATCGGCACCACGCATCATTGGCCAACACCTCAGCGCGCAATGTCGCGCTGGGTGCATAGGTCAATGCCCCAGGTGGCGGCACGGTGTGACCACCGTGCCCGGTCGGATCCGCCGGCCGTGCCTGTGCGCGGTCGGAGATCTGCGGGATGAGTGGTCCAGCCGTGCGTACGGATTCGGGGTAATGGATGGTCTTGGCCACGTCGGCGAGGGTGGTGGCGTAGCTGGGGTCGATGGGCCCGTATCCCTGCAGCCGCGGCGCCAGTACACCGTCGGGATCTTTCAGGACTGTCAGTACGGGTGCGCCGGGTACGACCAGGGCCCGTCCGAACGCCACCGGCACCTCATCCGGGGTCGGCTCATCCATGGGGTCGGGAATCTCGGGTTCCGCGACCGGCTCCACCAACTCAACAGGGTCATGCTCATCGGCAGTTTCTGGCGCACTGGAAGGTTCGACGTCGTCGATGTCAGGAGCGTCGGCGTCAGCGGGTTCGGGGAGCAGGTCGTCCCAGGTTGCGGCATCGGCAGCGTCAGCGGGTGTTTCCGCCGAGTCCCTGTTGACGGCGCCGCCGTTGCCTTTCGGGCAGTCGTCCTGTCCGCATTCGCAGGTGAGGTGGGCGCCGGGGACTCCGGTGATCTCACCGAGTGCGATGACTCGCAGCGATCCCACGCGGCGGGTGTCCTTGCGGCAGGTCCGTTCATCGATGAGCGCGTTGATCTGCGTTGTGAGAAACACCCCATAATGGGCGGGAACAACCGCATCCAGAGAGGAGTGCCCCGCAACATCGGCGGTGATGGTCACGTTCCCCACCAGATCGGTGAGGGTCTCGCGATCCTCGATGACACTGTCGGGGTTCATCGAAATCAGTGCGGCGTCGAGTTGTTGCGACAGCACTGGGTCGGTGGGGGCGCGGGAC
>NZ_MVPX01000390.1:0-46853 GCF_002043085.1 Gordonia sp. i37
CACCGGCCTGAACATGCTCAACACCTTTCATCACACCTCAAAAGCCGATCGGTGGATCGAGGCTTAGGTGCTTCAGCCGATCGACCACCGAGTGGTTCGCCATCCGTAGCACGGACTCGCCGCCCTACCATGCGTTCCATGTCGAACACCGGGTCGGCCGATCGACGGTCGCCGACCCCGCGTCGCGGAGTCTCCTGGCCTCAGCCGAGACCGAAGGTGCTCCTGAGGTTCTGGTCGATGTGGTTGGTTGTCCTCGTCGTCGCGCTGATCGTCACGGCGGTTTGCGCCTCCGACGGGCTCGGCTATCCCCTCGTGTTGGTGCCGTTTCCCACACTGCTGGTCGCGGCTCTCGTGATTCCGTGGCTCACGCCCTGGCTGTCGATCGAGGCGGCGTGGGTAACGCTCGTCGCCACGTCGTGGGCCGTGATGATCGCCGGCCTCGCGTGGTTCGGCATCGGATTCGCCGCCGGTTTCACCACATTCCTGTACGACGTCGTCGTTCGCGGCCTGCTTGCACTGTATTTTCGCCGCCGTAATTTGTCGGTACCACCTGCGAAACTCAAGGCATGAATAGCAATCAACGAAAACGCAATCGCATAGTCATGACCAGCAGGCAGGACGCCGACGGCATGATGCTGCGGACGGTGACGCTCACCGAGGACGGTCAACTCAAGATCGAGGGCCACGATCTCGGCGCGCTTCGACAGCAACCACGCCCTCGAGCAGTTCCTCACCGACAACGGCATCGAGGGCTCGTTCTGGAATCGGATCGGTGACTGACACGGCCCGGCGATAATCGCCACGCCTGCAGAGCTTCTCTCGCGATACGAAGCAGGTATCCCCTGTCCCCCAACCGAAGTAGTCCACCCAAAGGACGCGAAATGCGCCAATCGTCCTGCGGCTAGGCTTCGCTCCGTGAAACGTACTTTTCTGGCGATCCTCGCTCTGATCGCATTCCTGGCACCGGTCTCGGTCTTCTTCTCGGCCGGCACGGCCCACGCAGACACCCCGTCCAACGCACGATTCATCTCCCACAGCGATTGGGCCGGCTACGTCACGCTCCAGAAGGCCTACCTGTCGAGCAGTACCGCCACCTTCACCGTTCTGATCCAGGCGACCAAGGGCGAGATCCCCGTCAATCCCCTGTATTTCGTGGCCAAGGCCGACGATGGAACCACCTACGACGACGTCGAGTACGGCGACGATGCCACCACGCTGCGTGCGGGCTATCTCTCCGCGGGCGAACAGGCGAAAGGCACTGTTGCCCTTGAGGTCGACGGCCCCGACCCGAGCGCACTGATCTATGAGGCCCCGCTCGGCGAGACCCTCGCGAAGTGGTCGATCACGTGGCGCAAGGTCAAGCCCAAGCCGGCACCGGCGCCGCCGTTCGGATCGTCGTCGTAGTCAACGACGCGCGGGTCGGTGCAGGTACTGGACGAACCGAGCCCGAATTGTCCGAACCTCGTGATCTACTCCACCCATGGTTGCCACTCTCTGCCTGCTCGCAGTGATCGTCGTTGCGGTGATCGCCGTCAGCATCGAGGATCGACGGGATCGACGGCCTCGGGCGGCGCGCAAGCGCGGCACCGGGCGTCGATCACCACGACGGACACACCCACTCGACGTATTCACCGCCGAGCAGCGTGACCAACGCCGAGACCGTCGCAGCGAATGCCAGCGAATCCGCCGCGTCACCGATGCTGCGACGCACCAGGGCGACGCCACTGAGGGTGGCCACTTCGCAGGCCACGTCGTGCTGGTGCACGACGTGTGGCGTGGGGCGGATTTCACGCTCCGCAATCGCGCGGTCGGCATGGGCTGGCTCCCCTTTGTCGACGTCCCCGAGCATCATGAGACCGCCGCCGCCGCTACCGCGCGGCTCGACCGTGCCTACCGCCTCAACGGCGAAGAGAAAGAGACCCTCGAGCTCATCGACGAGGACGACGCCGGCCAGATCGCGTTGGCCATCGGCCAGATCGCGGCTCGCATCCACCGATACCCCGCATGGCGTCTTCCCTTTTTCGACGAGAATGGCGTCCGAGTCGATCTCACCGCAGAAGTCACGGAAGTCACCACAGCAGCCAAACGGCTTCGTGCACAACGAGAAATCCTCGGGCCTGCTCCTTTCGGCGCTCTTCGCGCAGATGATCTGATCGTCAGCACGTACATCGCGAAGGCACGCACCCTCGATACCCGCGTCGACGGACTCATGGACCGTTTGCGCGCACTTGCCGAGTACCGCACGGTGGTCGCACGCATTCAGGAGCGCCACGACAAGCAAGAATGGATGGCACGTGTCGACGCCATCGACGATTTCGATCACGCGGTGGAATCGGAGCTCGACCGCCACCACGGCGATGACATACGGGGAGCGGCCAACGAGTCGGAGCTGCTGGCGTCGGTGTACCTCGATACCTTGACACCTCTGACAGCCACACTGACCACCACCGATGCGCCGCAACGCGATTGACGTCACTCACCCGTTCGGGTGAACCTCACCCAAGTGGCGAGTGCCCCACACTCGGGACATCAGCCCGGTCTCACTTCCCCTTCAGTTCGACGATGCTCTGGCACATGCGTGACACCACAGCGGGGCTGTGGGTGATGATCACCAGGGCGAGCCGGCGTTGCACTCGGATTCCATCGAGCAGAGCGAGGATTCGCTCCTCGGTGACGGTGTCAACGGCGCTGGTCACCTCATCGCACAGCAGAATCGACGGATTCGTGGCCAACGCTCGGGCGATCGCCACGCGTTGACGCTGCCCGCCCGACAGGTCGGTCGGCAACCGGTCGGCCAGCTCCGAATCGAGGCCGACATCGCGGAGCAGCGCGTCAACCCGCCCGCCGGTATCGTGGCGGCCTGGTAGCGCTCGGGTGATCGAAGTTCGCACGCGCAGAGCCGGATTGAGTGCGGTGTCGGGGTCTTGGGGTATCAGCGCCACCGGCCTCGGCTGCCATCGGCGGCCGCTGCGTGGCACGGTGTCGATGGTGATCGACCCCGACAGCGTCGGGGCGAGCCCCACCATCGCACGTACCAGCGTTGATTTCCCCACACCGGACGGGCCGATCAGACCGACGGACTGGCCGCCGGAGACCGTGAGATCGACCGGCGCGAACAGCGGCGTCGTCGATCGTCCGGCGCCGACGGTCACCTGATCCAGACGCAGCTGCACACCGCTGTCGGCGTCGCCGTCGGCGGGTACACCCGAGCGGATTGCGTCGTGCGCGCGCACGATCTCACGCAAGGCCGCAGACGCGGGACTGTCGAGAACGTCTGCGATGGAGCCACTTTCGACTGCACGACCGGAGTCGACGACGGTGACCGATGTCGCCAGTTCGCGGGCCACGTCGAGATCGTGAGTGATCACCACGAGAGTGAAGCCGTGTCGGCGGCGCGCGTCGTGGAGTTCGTCGATGACCTGCGTGACCGCGGTGGCGTCGAGTCCGGCGGTGGGTTCGTCGACGATGAGCATGCGGGGTGCGCCGGCGAGTGCCCGCGCCAACGCCACGCGGCGTCGTTGCCCGCCGGAGAGCTGATGGGGATACCGCGCGACGAATTCGTCGTCGGCGGGCAGCCCGACCGACAGCAGGATCTCGGTGGGCTCGACGGTGGGTATCGCGAGCTCGGCGATCGCCGACCCGACGGTCTGGGTCGGCGTGAGCGTGCTACCCGGATCTTGGTGCAAGTATCCGACGCTGCGCCGGAAACTGCGTAACGTGCTGCCCGCCAACGCCAGTGGCCGAGTACCGAAAACAGTCAGGTCACCGCGCGAGTGCCGAAGCCCGCGGGGCACATATCCGAGGAGCGCCAATGCGGCCGTGGTCTTCCCCGATCCCGATTCGCCGACCACGGCGTGCGCGCTGCCGTCGCCGATGCGGAGGTTCATTCCGGCCAGGACGGCGGTACCGGTCCTGTCGTGGACCCACAGGTCCTCCATGTGCACCGTATCCGAGCGCACCGAATCCTGTTGTGCCGAAGTCGGGGTCATCTCCGTCGCTCCAGGTATATGTCGGCGAGGATGTTTGCCGGGATGGTGATGACGGCGATCATCGCGGCCGGTGCGGCCACCGACCACGGATTGAGCGCGAGGCCCGCGGCGTTCTGCTGCACCATGCTCGCCCAGTTGGCTGTGCCGTCGAGCGTCGCGGCGCCGAGGAAGCTCGCGGTCGCCACCAGATAGACGGCGCCGACAAACCGCGTCCCGAGGTCTGCGGCCACCGGGACGATCAGGTTCGGCAGGATCTCACACACCATCACCCGCGCGGTCGAGTCGCCCCGCGCCTGCGCTGCCGCAACGAATCCCGACGACACCAGCGGTGTGGCCAACGCCTGCGCGTATCGGCTGACGAACGGCAGGCTGATCATCAGTACCAGTAGGATCAGGCCGAGCGGATTCGTGCCGGAGGCGGTGAGCACCACCAGCAGGCTCACCGCGGGCGGCACCACGAGCACCACGTCGAGCAGGTACCGCGTCAGACGTTCGGACCGTCGGGTCTGCGCGAACCAGATGCCGGCCAGCACGCCGACGGCCTCGGCGAGGATCACCGCGATCAGCGGGATGACCACGATGGTCGCGCCACCGGCGAGTACGCGCGCAGCGACGTCACGTCCGAGATAGTCGGTTCCCAACGGATCGTGCGCCGACGACGGCAGATACGACGCACCGAGCGTGCGGTCCGGCCCGCCGTGCACCCGATCGGCGATGAACGGCCCACCGAGAGCAACCAGCAGTCCGGCACCCAGAACGGCCGCGCAGACGGCGATGAGGAGCCGCCGCAACGCTGGGGATTTCCCGAGTCCGGCCGTCATCCCACGGTCTCGTACGGTCAACTGACGACCCCCACCGAGCGCCGATCATAATGTGCGACAACGGCGTCAGCGGCGACATACGCGGTCACGGAGACCGCGGCGAGGAGAGTCACCACCGTCAGGACCGTCGCCTCGTCACGCGCGGCGATCCGGTCGACGAGCAACGACCCGATCCCCGGGTACCCGAAGACCCGCTCGATGACCACCGCTCCCCCGATGAGGTAGGGCACCACTTGCGCCCCCACCTGCGCGATCGGACCCCATGCCGACGGCAACACATGTCTGCCGAGCACGGCGGCCGTCGGGAGGCCGGCGAGGACGGCGGCGTCGACGTGCGGCGAGTCGGCGGCCACGCGCACCGCCGCGCGCACCAGACGCGCCATGCTCCCGGCCGCATACAGGCCGAGGCACAGGGCGGGCAGCACAAGGATCTGTGGGGCGCTCAGGACGTTGCCGCCGACCGGCACCAACGACACCGCGGGCAACCAGTCGAGTTGATAGGCGAACACCAGGATCGCCACGGTCGCCACCACGAATTCTGGGCTGCTGATGAGCACCAGTGCGGCTCCGCTGATGATCCGATCGGTCACCGAACCCGGTCTGAATCCGGCTGAGATTCCCGCACCGAGCCCCACGACGACGGCGATGAGAGCGGCGATACCGGCGAGAATCAGACTGCGCACCAACGGTTCCCCGATGAGTTGGGCGACCGGCTGCTGACCGGGCAGCGAGGTACCCAACGTGCCGTCAAAGACACCACGCCACCACTGCAGGTACCTTTCCCACACCGGCTTGTCGAGACCGAACTCGATGCGCAGGTCGTCGACTCGTGTGTAGGACGCAGAGCCTGCGGCCTGAGTGGCTGCGTCGCCGGGAAGTGCTGCGACGCCAAAGAATACGACGATGTTCACGCCGAGCACCACCAGAAGCGCGTATCCGCACCGCCGTACGGCAGCAGATCCCACCGCCCGCCGAAGCCGGTCACTCACGTGAATCGGGCGGTGGCCAACAGCGGGATGCCCTGGCTGTACTCGGCGACCTGCACACCGCGAGCGCTGCCGTTGATCGTGTCCTGATAGCCCCAGATAATCTCTGCGCCATGATCATGGAGATCGCGTTGAGCCGCATTGTATTCGGCAGCCCGCTTGGCCGGATCGACGGTGGTCGTGGCGGCGTCGAGCGCCTTCTCCAAGGCCGGCGAGGAGTATCCGGAGAAGTTGTACGGCGAGGTCGGTCCGGTCATGAACGGCAACGAGGCTGCGACCGGGCGGTTCACGTAGTACATGGTGAGAAACGGTGTCGAGAGCAGCGAGGGCATGTCGGAGAAGAAGCTGGACGGATCCTTGGTCTGCACGGTCACCTCGACGCCCACGTCGGCGAGCTGTTGCTTGACCAGTTCTGATGCGGCGTTGGTGCCCGGGGCGATCTCCGAACTGACCAGTGTCAACGTCCGCACTCCCTTGGCCGCGAGCACACTGCGCGCCCGGGCGACGTCGCGGGTGCGCTGGGGAATCGATGCGTCGTAGCCGGGTAGCCCTTTACCGACGAGATCGTTGCCGACCTGCCCTTGACCGCGCATCACCACGTCGACGAGTTGGTTGCGGTCGACGGCGATCATCATGGCCTCGCGGACCTGCGGATCGTCGAAGGGCGCCATTCGCGTGTTGAGCACCAACGACATGGCGCGGGAGCCGGCACCGCCGAGCCGGGTCACCGTGAACGACGGATTCGACGACAACGTCTGGGCGCCGGTCGCACTCAACTCGAGGGCCATGTCGACTTCCCCACTGGTGAGCGCGTTCTGGCGAGCGGTGGAGTCGGTGATCCCCCGGATCTCCACCTGGGTCAGCGACGGCGTCGTACCGCGGTAATGCGGCGACGGCCGCAGCACATACCCGTCGGTGGCGTTGCCCGAGGACAGCGTGTAGGCGCCGGAGCCGATGGCGGGGTCTGGTTTACCGGAGCGCATCACGATGCTCATCATCGCCAGCGTCGCTTCGACGAAATCGGCACGTGGACGCTTCAGCGCCAGCGTTGCGGTCCGCGGGTCGGTGGCGCGGGACGCGGAAAAGTCTAGGTCGCTGTAGAACTGGGCGATATTCGGAGAAGCCGCAAGCGAACGCAGGCTTGCCAGCACATCGTCGGCGGTCACGGCTGAGCCGTCGGAGAAGCGCAGTCCGTCCTTGAGTCGAACCGTCCACACGGACGCATCGGCGTTCGGTGTGATCGATTCGGCCAGTTGCATTGTCACCTTGTCGCCGACGATCAGTGCGAGGCTGTCCCAGATGTTGTATCCGGCGATATAGGTCATCACGCTGTTCGCCGTTCCCATGTCCAGCGTGTCGGTGGGACTACCGAGCGCGGCGATGCGGAGCCGGTCGGTGGTGGGAGTCGACGACGTCCCGCACGCCGCACCAACCCCCACAACGGCGCTTGCGGCGCCCAAAATCATTGATCCACGCAGAAATTGGCGTCTGTCCACGACACGATACCTCCGGATTGGGCCCACGGTGGGGCGTTGGGTGTTGACGAGCGGTCGACGAGGACCGGTCAGGGGGTGATGGCCCAGCCTTGGGCGCGGCGCCGTTGCTCGAAGAAGTCGCGGTACACGCCGTCCACGCCGATCAGCTGCTCGTGGGTGCCGGTTTGCACCACGGCACCGTCGTCGAGGACAACGATCGCGTCGGCGTCGCGGACGGTGGGCAGTCGATGCGCGATCATGAGAACCGTACGTGCGCGGGCGAGTTCGGCGATCGCGTCCTGCAGCGCGCGCTCGTTGTGGGGGTCCATCGCGGAGGTGACCTCGTCGAGCAGGACGACGGGCGCGTCCTTGAGCAGTGCCCGCGCGATCGAGACGCGTTGCTTCTCGCCGCCCGACAGTGCCGTTCCCCCTTCACCGACGCGGGTGTCCCATCCGTCGGGGAGTCGCGCGATGATCTCGTCGACCCGCGCGGCTGCGGCGACGTGCGCGAGTTCGGCGGGGGTGGCATCGGGTTTGGCCTGCCGGATGTTGTCGGCGATGGTGCCGTCGAACAGATACACGTCCTGGAACACGATGCTGATGTGGTCGAGGAGCCCGGCGGTGCCGATATCGCGGACATCGTTGCCGCCGAGCAGAACTGCGCCGTCGTCGACGTCGTAGAAACGGGCGATCAACCGCAGAATGGTGCTCTTTCCCGACCCGGACGGGCCGACGAGCGCGGTCAACGATTGTGCCGGCGCAGTGAACGACACACCGGTGAGGACCTGGTCGCCGTCGTACCCGAAGGTGACGTCACGTAGTTCGATGTCGAGCCCGGTGACCGGTGCGGGCGTGGCAGGTTCGGGGAGTAAGGGGGCATCGAGAATGGTCATGGCGCGCTCGAGGTGACTGCGTCCGACGCGGAGGTTGCCGGTCAGCTCGCCGAGCTGCAGGAGCGGCTCGACGAACCGGACGCTGAGCACCAGCAGCGCGATCAGCATCCCCGCGTCGACGGTGCCACCCACGTACAGATAGGTGCTCAACGCGATGACTGCGGTGAGGAAGATCTGAATGATCAATGCCGAGAACGACATTCCGACGAATCCGGCCACGAGGGTCAGCCGCCGACCGGCCCGCTCGAAGCGATCGAGCGCGTCGTCGACGAGCCGACGGCCACTGCCGGCACGCCCGAAGATGCGTAACGCAGGCTGCGTGACCGCATACTCGACGATCCGGGCCGACGAATCTGCCAGGCCTGCTTCGTAATCGACCTCGTACCGTTTGACGATCCCGGTGAACAGTCGGGTTCCGGCGACGACCGCAGCGCCTCCGACGACGAGCGCCACCGCGAGTTGCCACTGAATGACGCAGAGTGCCACCACGATGGTCACCGGAACCCCGGCCGCGACGATGATGGGACGCAACAGGTTTGCGGGGGCGGAGGCGATCTGGACCGTGCCGGTGCCGGCCAGTCGGGTGAGTTCACCGGTGCGTTCGGCGTCGAACCAGCCCAGCGGAAAGGTGGCGACCTGAGATCCCAGGCGCCGCAACAGCGTGGCGAGGGTTCGGCACGACAGGTCGTTGCCGACGGCCACCGAGCGTGCCATGAGTAGCAGGTAGGCGAGGCCGAGTGCGGCGATCGCGCCCGCCGCCGCCCACGCCGATCCCCACCGGGCGTCGAAGACCGACCGCAGGAGCGGCACCAGCAGCACGTAGATCACGCCTTGGAGAACCGTCAATACAGCGAGGAGCACAACCAGCCCGCGGAGACGCCGCACATCCGGGGCGTCGAGGAGCTTCGACAGCAAGGTGATCACCCGCGGTTCCCCTGTCGTTCCTGGCGTTGCTCGTCCTCCCAGAGCGCGGCGTATGCACCGCCCGTGTCGACGAGTTCGTCGTGGGTGCCGATCTCGGCGATGCGTCCGTGGTCGAGGACGACGATCTGGTCGGCGTGGCGAATGGTGCTGAGCCGGTGCGCAATGACCACGACGGTCTTGCCCCGCAACAACCCCGTCAAGGCTTGCTGGATCTGCGCTTCGGACTCCGGGTCTGCCGACGCCGTCGCCTCGTCGAGCACGAGGATCGGGGTGTCGGCCATGACGGCGCGGGCGATGGCGACACGCTGCGCCTCACCGCCGGAGAGCCGCAAGTCGGTGCCGACGACGGTGTCGAGGCCCGCCGGCATCTCGGCGATCCGTGTGCCCAGTTGAGCGGTGTCGGCGGCAGCGCGGACCTCGGCATCGTCGGCGTCGGGGCGCGCGAGTCGGATGTTGTCGCGCACGGTTGTTCGCTGCAAAAGCGGGTCCTGAAAGACCAGCGAGACTTTCTGGTAGAGCACCGATTCCGGCAGCTCACGCACGTCGATGCCGTCGATGCGGACAGCGCCGGTCTCGGGATCGCCGAACCGCGCGAGCAGCGCGGCCAGTGTTGACTTGCCCGACCCGGACGGCCCCACGATCGCGGTCACCGTGCCTGGGCGCAGAGTCAGGTTCACCTCGGCGAGCGCACGCGGAGCTGTTGATTGATAACGGAATCCGACGTTGTCGAGGGTCACCGTGGGCTGCTCGCCGACGAGTGCTGGCGCTTCATGGGCAAGGGGTAGTTCGGGCTCATCGACGAAGTCGAGGACGCGCCGGGCCGCCTGCGACGCTTCTCGCAGGGCCTGCGCGCTGTATCCGAGCACCGTGATGGGTGCGGTGATCCCCAGTCCGAGAACGAGAAAGGCGACGAGATCGGGCAGCGTGAGCTGTCCGGCCTGGGTCAGGGCGAGTCCGGCCACACCCACCGTGACCAGCGTGGTGACCGGGCTGGTGGCCAGCTCCATGATCAGCATGCCGCGTTGCGACATTCGCATCCAGGTGGAGTAGAAGGTGCTGAACTCGTCTGCTGCCGAATTGAATTGGCGGTGCGCCACACCGACACGGCCGAATGCCTTGACGACGCTGATGCCGTTGACGAACTCGACCGTCGACGCCCCGAGCTCTCGGGTCGCGGCGTCGTAACGCATGAACATCTGCTCACTCCCGCGCATCGCGAGTGCGTAGCCGACCGCCCCGAGCACCAGTGGCACCACCGTGATCAGCGCCATCACCCAGTCGACGACGATCAGGTAGGCGAGAATAACAACCGGCACCGTGATCGCGCCGGTCACCTCCAGCACGGCGTGGGCGACGAGGTGGTGCAGTGTCTGGACATCGTCGTTGACGGCCTTCTTGACCGCCCCGCTGCTCGCGCGGGTGAAGTATCCGAGGGGAAGTCGCCCGAGTTTGGTGACGAGTTGGCGCTTGAGCGCGCTCGCGAGACGGATGTCGGCGTGATGGGAGAGCCATCCGCCGGCCATCATGAAGGTCACTCGCACGACGAGACCACCACCGATGGCGGCCACGACCCACCACACGCGTCTGCTGTCGAGCGGGCCATCGGCGATCACCAGGCGTGCGATCTCGACAACCCCGATCAACGGCACCAGCGACGACGCGGTGGACACGATCACGCAGGTCAGGGCAGCAAGGAGTTCGCCCCGGGCCGGCCGCAAGACCGTCAACGAGGGACTCTCAACGCGCTCGCCACCCTTGCGCGTACGCGTACTACTTGCAGTCATTGTCGTTAAGTTACAGATATGCCCGTCTCGTGTACATAGCGGGGCGGGTCGAGTAGGTCAGGTCACAGTTCGGCGAGGGCGGGGGGACGCCGTGTGGCGGGTCGACGCGGTGATCGAATAGTTTCTCGATGGCACTGCCGCCAGAACCGTCAGATACCCAACCGGCGCGCCACATCGATTCCACCGACGCTGCACACGAAGTCCGGATCGCCGCACACCACCAGCTGATCACGAGCCCGCGAGAGCCCTACGTAGAGCCGCTCTTTGGACCGGTCCCGAGGCGCGGACTCGTTCAGTGCGAGAACGACGACGCGCCGCTCCAAGCCTTTGAACCCGAGGACGTGGCCGTAGAAGACTTGATCGTCGTCCCAGAAGGTGTCCCAATAGGCCTGTGGCCCTTGTTGTTGCCGCGCGATCTGCTCATTGTGCCGGCTACCGGTTGTGAGCAGAGCGATGTCCTGGAAACGCCAGCCGTCGTCGAGTAGCAGGTCGACCTGATCGTCGGCCCAGCCGAGCGCCTCGTTCGGGGTACACGCCACGAAGCGCACATCGGGCCCTTCTCCTCCCCGCAGTTGCATGCGCTGTCCGACAAGCGGACTGAAGGCCGAGGCGATCTGGCGGGTGTTCCGCAGGTTCTGATCCAGGAGCAGCGGAACCAACGGCACCGCCGGCGCCCCGTGCCGATCGAACACGCGCTGCGCCTCGTCGCTGAACACGTAGACGCCACTGTCGTCGGGGTCTCGCAGGCACGCCAGTATTGGCCGCCACCATTCGTCGGCGAAGTCTTGCGCCTCGTCGATGACAATGGCGTCGAAGCGGTGCCCGGGGTCCAGCGCCTCGGCAAGATCAGTCATCTCGTTCGGCAGCTCGTGCTCCCAGAAGTGTTGTGCGGCATCGCTGACAACCGACTCGTCAGGTCCCGTTGCCGCTCCCCATTCGATGCCGAGCTGATGGAATTCGCCCACGTATGCGGGTCGTTCGGTGTACTTCCAGCCGCCCACCAGACGGGTCAGATATGAGGCGAGACCGTGCGAGTAGCAGAGCAGCGCCACCCGTTGGCCGGCCTTGGTCAGTCGCCGGGCCTGCTCGACGGCGAGGAAGGTCTTGCCACTGCCGGCCCCGCCGCGCACCTCCACACGGTGCAGCAGTGTGATGGCGTTCAGTAGCACCGACTGTTGCTCGGTCAGCGCGTCGGCAGCTTCCTCATTCTCGAGTGATCGGGCAACGACGTCACGTTGAGGCAGTCCGCGCCCGCTCAGCGTGGTGACGAGTTGCTCGATCGCGGAGGCGTCGAGGGCTGGCAGGTTCTGCTCCTTGTCGAGGAGGACCCGACGGATGAGTGGGACGAGGTGATCGAGCTGGTTACGATCGACGACCTTCCATCGCGGGCAGTCCGGCAGCGCGAAGTCGTCGTCGATCAGCGACTGCGGTAGCACCACAACGTGATCCCACCGCAGCCGTCCGCGAGTCCACGCGGGGTGAGTCTCGACGTAGGACCGCAACACATAACACGCGCCGCGTGCTTGGGCAACGGGGTCGATCCGCTTCGGCCGGTTTCCCGGCCGCGACTGCAGCCAGCCGTCACCGTCGTGCCAGACCTCACCACCCTTGACCTCGAGGCACACGATGCCCGCGCCGGCGATCGCGACCACGAAGTCGGCCTCGTGGTCCTTCTCGTGATCGGTGACCCGCTGACCGTGGATCACCAGATCATCGTCGGCCAGCTGGTCACGCAGCGCGAACCACACCGATCTTTCCGTTGGCGTGGCGAAGCGCGGGGACTCGGGGTACATCTGGGGCACGCGACCTCCGTTCGGGCTCACCCTGCACTCTGTCAGATCCAGTCGAGTGCAACGGTGAAGATCGTGAACTCAACTGCGTGGCAGACGCTCACAGACGAGCCACCGCATCACCCTCCCCTGACCATCGACGAGTACCGCGCTTACGGATACCCGCGGTTTGCTTGGTACGACGATTCGTTGGCACGCCAAGGGGAGTCGCCCTTCGCATCCGCACGAACGGTGAAACACACGTCGGTGACTCCCTGTGCGAGCAACCACTGCCCGACAACCCCACCTTCACACCACCGACGCCGATTGTGCTCGGTCCAAAGATCTAGGAAAATCTTGTCTTCCAAGAGTTCTGACACAACTCCGCTGCTCGTCGGCGCAGTGTTGGTGATCGGCGCAGTCATCTGGTTCGTGATCCATTTCTGGTACGTCGTTGTCGGACTGATCGCAGCCGGTGCCCTTGTGTTCGTCGTGATCAAGTTGGTCCAACGGAACGCCGCGCGACGTGAACATCTCGAGGCCGAAAAGACCGCGATGCTGGCGCGTTGCGAAGAAGAGAACAAGCGATACGACGCCGATCCGGAGCGCTATCTCTCAGCACTGCACCCAGACTCGACGATGGGGACACAGAACTGACAACCCAACCCGCCGATCATCTCCCCGCATGTCCACCACCCGGAGGAACCTCCGGGGAAATCGGACTCTTCGGACGTGATTAGTGCGTACCGTTCTGGCGATGCACCTCACCGTGGGCGTGGAAAATTCAGGAGGATCGGTAACGATGAAGACGGTATCTCGTTGTGTGGCAGCTCTATCGGTGACCTTCGCAGTCATACTGACAGCGTCCGCGTGTAGCAGCACCTCGTCGTCCTCGGAGGCCACCTCGACGACCACACCCGCTGTCGCGCCGAATACGGTCACCACGACCACCGAGGTCCTGCCTTCGACCACTGTCGCCACGACGCAGAATGCGGTTCCGCCGGCGGCAACCACGACGGCAGCGGCCGAACCCGCAACCATGCCGAACGTCGTCTGCATGAACCTGCAGGCCGCGCAGAACGCCATCCAGCGTGCCGGAGTGTTCTTCTCCCGCAGCGAAGATGCAACCGGCGAGGGCCGACGCCAACTCGTCGACAGCAACTGGATCGTCGTGTCGCAGACTCCTCCCGCCGGAAGCCCGGTCACCGAGGGCCAGGCCGTGCTGTCGGCGGTGAAGATCGGCGAGCCGAATCCGTGCTGAGCACTGAGCCGCCCAGCTTCGTCTCACCCGGGAGCTCCGCCTGCAGCGCCACCACCCGCACTACACTCCACCCATGCCCACCGATCCGCTCACCCTCGGCCAGCAGTTGGTCGCGGTCCTGGAGGGCGGGCACCGCACGGCGACCTACAAGCTCGCGGTGATGGTCGCGTTGTTGGATCTCGCGGTCGAGTCGGTACCCGACGATCCGGGTGCCGCGGTGTCAATCGATCTCGACGATCTCACCGAGCGGGTGATGGCGCTCTACTGGACGCAGCTTCGGCCGCTGGACGAGAAGTCGCACGTGATCCTCCGCCAGTCCAACGACGGGCGTGGGGTCGTGTTCAGTCAGCTCACTGCGCTGCGTGCTGCGTGTGCCACGGCGCGACTGCGTCAGATCCCGATCGAGAGCGCCAAAATGGCTGTGCCACAGGAGTACCAGGCAGCGCAGTCCGCGATTAAGAAGAACCTGGTGCGCTATCCGCTGAAGCTCCTGCAACGCGTCGGCACCGGCACTTATGAGTGCTTCCTCTACGACGACTCGTGGTTGGGCACCGATTCGACGCGCGTCATCGACGCTCACGGCAATCAGATCGAACTGTTCCCCGGTGTCTGCCACACCCTCGCCCGCCTCGCCCCGCTGGTGAAGCCGGCGTTCCAGCTCGCCTGGGTCGACGACGTCCGGCGCATGAACCGTGAGGTTCTCGGCGATGAGCCCGATATCGCCGCGCACCTCTTCGGCACCGAACGCGTCTCCCTCGCCCGACCGGCCGAAGTGCTCGCCGACCACTTCGGCAACGACTGCTTCTACTGCGGCACGCGGCTGGGCGCGGGACGCCACGTCGATCACGTACTCCCGTGGTCGCGCGTCGGGATCGACGGACTGACGAACCTCGTATTGGCCTGCCAATCCTGCAACAGCAGCAAGTCCGACCTCCTCCCGGCGCCGGCACACGTCACCCGCGCACTCGATCGTGGTCGCGTCGTCCTCGACTCTCTCGCCGAAACCATTCACTGGCCAAGCCAATTCGATCGCGTCGTGTCCGCATCCCACGGCCTGTACTCGACGCAACCCTCCACCACGCCGACGTGGTATGCCCTCAAACGCATCGAACCCCTGCAGCGCGGCGACTTCCGGTGGACGGACGCTCAGCTCTGACCCGACCCTGTCGGTACCCACGTCTACTGTGCGAGTCACCCCGCCACCTGCGGGGAACACTCACCGCTGACGATGGAGCCGCATGACCACCTCTCCCGAACAGATCATCACCGACACCTGGCGAGAGTTCACCGAGGATCTCGCCGCCCGACTCGGCGACCTCGCCCCCGGACGATTCGACTTCCTCGAATGCTTCCGTGCCTCAGATCGTCTGCAGCTCATCACCTTCCGCGCCACCAAACCCGGACGCATTCGCTGCACCATTGCCGACGACGCGCTGGGCGAGGACGGCCACAGCGAAGCGGCGTTGACCAGCGCCGGTTTCCGGCACCTACCCAGCCGCCGTGAACACGTCCTCGACATCACCCGACACCAGCACGGTGTGACCGCCGTGCACTGCATCCGGCTCTTGCGCGAGACCTGGGAGATCCCGTTTCCCACGTCCCTGTTGTTGCGCGACGCCTGCAGAACTGCAACGCCGTTCGCAGATCACGCGCCGCTGTACTCGGCCGCCACCAAACGCCATCTGAGGGCGGTACCCGACCTCGAGGACTGACCCCCACACCGTCCTGTGGATAACCAACACGGCCCCACCCGCGGGCCGTGTTAGGTTCATCCCCGACCGGACAAACGGGACATACGGGGGTGTGGTGGACGTCGATCCAGATGCGTTGCGCGCATTCGGAACACAGGTGACGCAGACGTCGAAGGCGGTGGCCGACGCCCACCTCGCCGATGCGATCACGGGTGCCGGGCGGTGCATTCCCGGCTCGACCACGGCGTACACCGCAGCTCTCGTCGGCGAGGGATTCGTCGATCTCGTCGACACCTTTGCCCGCCACCTCGACGCGATGGGTGCAGCCGTGCGGGGCAGCGCCAACAACTAAGTCGATCAAGACACCGAGGTCGCCACCGCCCTCTCATCGGTGTGGAAGTCCTGACACCGCATGCTGCCCAGTCGTTCTCGCCTGCAGAGCTGGCACCCGGAACAACTCACCGAAGCCGCCGACACCGTAAAGACCGCGGGGTCTGCCATCGAGACCGCGGCCGAATACGCGGCGGGGCAATGCGCCGGACTGCCCGAGTACCAGGGGTGGACGGGCCCGGCGCAAACCGCGGCCCAACGGTCGTTCGATCAGGCCAAGCGTGCAGCGTATGCGATCGCCGATGCGGCCGAGGCCGTCTCAGGTGCATTGACGATCGGGGCACACGATCTTGCGTGGGCACGGTCGTCGCTGCTCGATCACGTGACCGCCGTGGAGACCGGCGATCTGTGGGTGAACGACCTCTGAGTGGTCCTGATCCGACCGAAGGAGTACACGTCGGCGGCGCTGGTTGAGCTACGCAAACAACGGGATTCGGCGCAGGCGACGACCAATACCAAACTCCTCGCCGTCGGCACCGCCGACGACTCGACTGCCAACAGCCTGCGCGCGGCGGCACAATCGCATGCCGTCACCCTGCCGCAGGCGCCCACCATGATGGAGGCGATGATCAACACCAGTGCGGCTCCTCCGCAGGACGAGGTACCCAATCCGGCTGAACTCACGGGGCAGCTCCGGCAGGGCCAGATCCGCGACGTCGACGCCGCGACCACGATCGCCCGCGTCGACACCGACACCGTCGTCAACGGCTCGACGACGACCGTGCTCATGCAGGACGGTAGTCGGACCGTGATCACCGACCGCACGACGTCGGCGGTCGGGAACGACGGCGTCGTCGAGGCGGGTTCGCCGCGGACGACACTCTCGCCTCGCACACCGAAACTCAGTACGATCCGCAGGGCAACCTGGTGGTCGCCATCAACGAAACCCGCGGCGACCGTTCGGGAACCGTTGCCACACGCATCCAAACCCCGTCGGGCGGTGCGTACAAGGTGGTGGCTGCCGACGGCGCCAAGAAGGGGTGGACGCTCAATCCCGACGGCACCCGCAACCAAGACCTGCCGGCCGACGCCGGCTACTTCACCCATCAGAGCGAGACACTTTTCGGCGCCGGCATGGCCTCGATGGAAGTGGCTGCCAAGAACGGACACCTCGAAGCCGGGCCCATCGCCCGCGCCGGCATCGCGTCGGGGATGAAGTTCGGCGGCCCCGCGCTGTCGATCGCGGTCGCGGCATCCGACATCATCAACGCCGACAACAACTACGAGGCATGCCGTGCACTGATGAGCGGGGTCATGGGCGGCGCGGGCGGATGGGCCATGGGCGCCGCAGCAGCAGGGGTGTCAGCCCCGGCCGGCCCCCTGGCAGTGCCGGTGCCGGTGCCGGCGCTGCGGCCGGCACCTGGGTATTCGGCAAAGCAGGCGACGAGATCGGACGGTTGGTGTGCCCGAAATGACAACACGACAACAACTTCCGCTGCCCACGGTGTGGAAGCGGACGCAGCAACTGACCGCACTCTTCGGTCTGATGGTCACTGCGTGCGGTGTCTGGATCCTGGTGGTGGCGGCGATCGGAGCGCAGGATCGCACACCGGCGCACGAGATCTATCTGCTGTCCTGGGGTGTCACGTTCACGATCCTCGGGCTCAACATGTTCGTCCTGCTGTCCATCGACAGACGTTCGCTTGCCCGCGCACCGGTGCGATCGACCGCCAGCGGGCTGGTGATCGACGTGCGTCCGCGGTCATGGGCACTATTGCCGAGCTCGCTCGCAGCGTTCATCGGTTGTCTGGCAATCGGTTACGGCGTACACACCGGGACGGTCACCAACATGGCCGAACCCGGAGACGAGACGCTGGTGACGATCATGATGCTGGTTGGTGCAGCTCTCTGCTTCTGCGGAGTCGTCGCCGCGTTCCGACCGCACACGGGCGTCCCAGTGATCCTGACGCCGACAAAAGTGACCTTCGAACCGGGCACCAGGCGGGAATTCACCACGCCGTGGGAGGCACTCCTCGAACTGCACCCCGTGCGGTTCAAAGCAACGATGCGCGTCGAAGTGCGTTCCCTGGCAGGCCGAACCGACTACGACGCATCGCTGTCATGCGTGGGACCACTCACCCTGCACACACTGCTGCACTACTACTGGCAGCATCCGCAAGCACGGGATGAGCTCGCAGACCGGCGCAGCCGGGAACGACTCCTTGAGCGCCGCTTCGGAATCGAGTGATCTCACGCCTTCGGCGTCGACGCCGCCTCAGTCTTACGGAACGGGCCCGTCACCCACTGCCGCGAGATCCGCGGTTCCGGTTGTCCGGCAACAGAAGTCACCGTGCGGTCGCGGGCCGGACGGCCGGCGAGTCGGTGCGAGAGCCACGAGACGGCCAGCGGCCCCGACAGCGGCAGCAGCGAGTAGTGCTCACTGAGTTGATCACGCACATACGTCACCGACGCCCCGTTCTCGCGGTAGCGCTCGACCAGGCTGTCGATGTCGTCGACGTCGATCACCTCGTCGCGCACCGCCTGCACCACCAGCAGCGGGATGGTCGGTGTGTGACTGCCGAGTTGGATGTCGGTCATCATCTCGGCGATCTCGGGTTGCGCGAGCATGTCGGCTACCGGGATGTCGAGGTAATCGTCGACGTCGTGATTCTTGAATTCGCGCAATGCCTCCGGTGTTCCGGTGCGCGCGATCGCGTCGAGGTTGCGCCGGCCTGCCTCGGTGGCGTGCTCGTTGATGGCGGCGTCGAGCGCGGGGTAGACGCGCCGCAGCCCGGCGATCACCATGATCGGCAGCGCAGCATGGAATCCCCCGTTGAGACGCAGCAACGCGGAGGCCATGTTGCCGACCGGCGAGCCGAGGACCGCGCCGATCAGATTCAGTTCCGGTGCGTACGTCGGTGCCATTTCGGCAGCCCACGCGGTGGCCAGGCCGCCGCCGGAGTAGCCCCACATGCCGACCGGCACGTCGGGGGCAAGATCGAGTTCCGGGAGCGCGAGAGCCGCACGGATACCGTCGAGCGTGCGATACCCGGGTTCGCGGGGCGCACCCCATGCACCAAGCATGCCCTCGTGGTCGGGAATCGACACCGCCCAGCCCTTCGCGAGTGCGCGCCGCACCACCAGGAACTCGAAAGGCGCCACCGCACGCCGCGCCCCTGTCCCCTTGCGCAACGCGTACGACGGGAAACAACTCGAGGTGACGGCGTCAATGGCGCACTGAAACGACAGCAGCTGGAACTTGGCCCCGGTCGCCCGACGTCGCGGCAGGACGATGGTGGTCGCGGCCACCCCGGGCACACCGTTGAGGTCGGTGGAGCGGTACAGCACCTGCCAGCCCATGTTGCGGTGATGCGAGGTCCAGAAGTCCTTGAGCTCCACCTGCCGCGTCCGAATGATCTCGCCCGGCTTCAGGCTCTCCAAGCCCTCCGGCGCATCGTAGAAATCGTCCTCGGTGGGCAGGATCGGCGCAGGAACTTCGTCCACGACGTCCGCGCCGTGCGCCGCCGCATTCGCCGTGCTCAGGTCGGCAACCATCACACACCTCTTTTCCGTGTCGCGGCACCCGCACACCAGGTCAGACGGATGCGAGTGCCTTCTACGTCGTTCAACGGTCGGGGGCCGCACACATTCCAGCATTGCCAGGTTCAGGGCGTACTTTCAGGTTCGACGAGTCGACGCACACGCAAGGAGAACCATCGTGACCATGACCACTCTCGACCCGATGACCGCGCTGATCGTCATCGACATGCAACGCGGGATCGCGTTCCGTGACGATCTGGCGCCGCATCCGACGGCGCAGGTCATCGAGCGCATCGGCGAGCTGGTCACCGCCTTCCGCGCCCACGATCTGCCGGTGGTGATGGTCAACGTCGCGGGCATTCCGCCCGGCCGGACCGACCGCAACGCCGGGCAGCCGGCGCGCACCATCGCACTGGAGGCCACCGAGTTCATCGACGACCTCGCTCCCGAGCCCGGCGACATCGTCGTCACCAAACACTCGCGGAGCGCGTTCGTCGGTACCGGGCTCGCCGAGACGCTGCGGGCGCGCGGCGTCACGCAGGTCGTGGTGGTCGGCATCGCCAGCGGGGCGGGCGTGGAGTCGACCGCCCGCGACGCCCACGAAGCGGGCTTCCATGTGTCACTGCCGACGGATGCGATGACCGACTCGAGCGCTGAGCGTCACGCGCACAGCGTCGAGTCGATCTTTCCGCAGATCGCCGAGACCGGTTCCACAGCAAACGTTCTCGCGCTCATCCGCGCGGACTCCACCAGTCGTCAGTAACCGATCTGGTCGTCGATACGCCTTGGTCCCGACCCCTTCCTGACGGCGCCACGCACACGTGGTCACCGTGCCGACGAGTGATCTCTCGACCCACAAGTCCGGTCGCTCTGTTCGCACCGTGGAGTGTTGTCCGATTCCCGCCTCTGGATTCGGTATCGGTCTGCTACCGCCCCACACATTCCGGACGAGCAGCACCCTCGACCGGGAACCGGCTCCGGAACTCCGCGGCCGCATCGGCCATCGTCACAAACTCGACGCCGTCGAACGACGCCCATCGATCGAGCAACCGCTCGAGCATGAGCAGCACCTGCGGACGCCCCGACACGTCGGGGTGCAGGGTCATCGGGATGACCGCATAGTCGAGCTCCCTATATACCCAGTCGAATTGGTCGTTCCACATCTGCTCGATGTCGCGGGGGTTGACGAAACCGTGTGAGTTGGCGTGGCCTTTGATGAACATCATCGGTGGCAGGTCATCGACGTACCAGTTGCCGCAAAACTCCACCAGATCGATCTCATGCCCGTGCACCAGGGGATGCATCCACGTATGTGCGGGCGCCGAGGTGTCGATGGGAGACCACGTGTCACCGACCCGCGCGTAGAACGGAACGAAATCGTTGTAGTTCTGCGAATGGTCGTAGGTGAATCCGTATTCGGCCAGAATTGCCGTCGTGTGCTCGCTCATCTCCCACCAGGGCGCAACGTATCCCCGCGGCCGTGCCCCGGTGAGTTGCTCGATGAGCGTGACACTGCGTTCCATCACATCGCGCTCCTGCGCGAGACTCAACGACCTCGGATTCTCGTGGCTGTAGCCGTGCGCCCCGATCTCGTGCCCGGCATCGACGCACATCTGCGCCTGCCGCGGGAACGTCTCGATGGAATGGCCCGGCCAGAACCAGGTACTCACCATGCCTCGGCGCGCCAGCAGCCGCAGCAGTCTGGGAACGCCGACCTCGCCGGCGAAGACCCCTTGCTGCATGTCATTCGGTGAATCCTGGCCGCCGTACGAGCCCAGCCACCCTGCACAGGAGTCGACGTCGATGCCGACGCACACCTGGATCGTCTTCGCGGTCATCTCTTCTCTCCATCTCGTCCGGCTATCAGTGCTGCAGTAGCCTTTCCGGCTGTGTCCATCGCTGCGACATCGGCGGCCGACCATTGGCGTTCGCTTCGGCTGTGCGCCGAAAGCCAGGCCGTCACCTCACCGCCGATCTCCACCGGACCGAGCATCTGGGCAGCTATCCCATACACCTCCCGAAGCGACGAGGGCGGAAAGGGCGGACTCTGAAAAGAATTCTGCACCAGCACTTCCCGGTGCCGCAACAGCCACTGCACGGTCTGCATCGACCGCTGATCGACCGGGCCGGCATGCATCATCGACGGCTCCCCCGGCGCGAGAGCCTCGGCAACACTGGTGTCGACGTGCAGGCCGAGTTCCTCATGGTCGACGCGCAGGGTGACGCGGGCACAGCCCAATTGGCGACGTAGTTCGTCGACGATCGCCATGGCTCCGCGCCGAAATGACGCCTGCCTCAGTAGGGTTGCGTGCCCGACGATCTCGGTACCACCGCCCGAGGCTTCCAGCGCCCACCACAACGTGGCAGCAACGCTGTCGAGCACCGGGATTCCCAGTAGGTGCTCCATCTGGCCCGCCACCGCCTCGCCGTCGACGTTGGTGCAGATCAGTGCCACCGCTTCCGGCGCGCTGTCACCGACCGCAGCAGCGAGCAACTCGGCCACCTGGGCCGGCGGCGGATCGGCGAAGGATCTGTTGTCGCTCAATCCCCATTCGGCGTGTGAGACCACACAGATACCGTGCGTGGCGTACTCGGCGGCGATGGCGGCCACCACATCTGGCGTGTACGGGGTGGCGACGGCCAGGCGGGTCACACCGAATGCACGGCAGGCCGCAATGATTGCCAGCGTCGAGGTCGTCGCGGGCACCCCGGTGGCCGCGGTGATCGCGGCGCAGATGTCGTTGTCGTATCGCACACCGAGCCACGATCCGGCGGTGCCGTTCCAGACGATCACATCGACGCCGGCGTCGGCCAACAGTCGTGCCGCCGACACCATCGACTCGGCGTCGAATGCGGCGCCGCTACCTTCGATCGTGATGGTGTGCACGCGGATCCGCGTGTGCACCACTGTCACGTCAGGCCGATGCGCGAGCATTCGCGCGGTTGTCGGCTCCACCACGGTGTTCGACGACGGGACTATCATCCCGATGATGGTCACCTGCCCGCCCCTTCGCTCAGTGCGGCCGGTACCCCGGCGTTGTCGATCCACCACCGCGCGATGTCGATTCGCCGGGCGAACCACACGTCGTCGGATCGCTGGACAGCGTGGTCGAGAAACCGCCGAACTGAGCGAGTACGCGCGGGTCGACCCGCCAGACGCAGGTGCAGGCCGACGCTCATCATGCTTGGGCCCGCCGCACTGTCGGCAACGAGTTCATCGAGGGTGTCGATGAGCTCGTCGCCGAACTGCCGTGCGCCGCTCAATCCCGGCGAGGTCGCGAACCGCATGTCGTTGGTGTCAAAGGCGTAGGGCACCACCAGATGCGGTGATTCCAGGCTTCGGTCCCAATAGGGCACGTCATCGTCGTAGGCATCGGAGTCGTAGACGAATCCGCCCTCCTCGGCGATCAGCCGCCGCGTGTTGGGGCTGGTTCGTCCGGTGTACCACCCTGCGGGTCGCCGACCGGTGGCCGTCGTGATCGCTTCCACGGTGCGCTCGATATGCTCACGCTCGGTGTGTTCATCAACGCCGTGGTAGTCGATCCATCGATAGCCGTGACCGCAGATCTCGTGGCCGCGGTGGGCGAACTCGACGGCCAGCTCGGGATACCGCTCGACGGCCATACCCGCGGCGAAGACCGTCGCCGGAATCCCGTACCCGTCAAAGAGATCGAGGAGCCGCCACGCGCCGACGCGGGTACCGAACCCGTACATTGACTCGGTGCGCAGATCCCGTGCGTTCAGACGCGCCTCGCCGTCGGCGACATCGCATCCGGCGCTCTCGGAGGTCGCGTCGCCGTGCAGCACGTTGCGCTCTGCGCCCTCTTCCCAGTTGATCACCACGCTCACCGCGACGCGTCGTCCGCCGGGCCATCGCCACCTCTGAGGGCTCCGGCCCCGCCCTCGCAGATCACGCGGGTACTCGGCGACACCGCGACCGCCTCCCACACCGGTCGACTGAATCATGATCTCCGTCCTGCGCTGTGCAGAGTCGACTCCGATGCGCTCTGGTTCAACGTGCGCTGCCCAGTGGTCGCAGCCAGTGCCTGAGCGAGATCGCACAGGTCGAGCTCGCCACCGGGCGCACCCACGAGCTGCACCGAGATCGCGCGCTCGCCATCCACCGGCATCGTCATCGCCGGTAGGGCGGTCAGTGATACGGCGCGCAGGTGCGCCATCAGGGCATGGCCTTCCACTCGGACGCCGTCGACCTCCACACCCGCGCCGAACGGTAACGCGCCAGCCGCGGCGCAGGGCATCAGAATAGCGTCGTAGGAGGTCATGGCCTCCCGAAGGCGCTCCCGAAGGCGCAGCGCAGTGGTCCACGCGTCGCGGATCTCGTCGTCGATCACGACGTGGCCAGGGGCGTCCGCCAACACCTCGCGCGTCTGATCACACAGCAGATCCTCATTGCCCCGGACCACAGCGGCCACATCAGACTGATCGTCGAGCCGGGCGCGCAACAGGTTGTAGGTGTCGATGGCCCCGGCAAAGACGTCCTCGGCCATATCGACGGTGTACCCCCGCTCGGTGGCCCGCGCCGCAACCTCGACCACCGCAGCGCGGACCTCACGCGAGATCGGGGCGATCTCGGTGCCGAAGGAGAGCAACAGCCGTCGCGTCCGCGCGCGAGGAATACGGAAATCACACACGGCGTCGGTGGCTCGCCGCAGCGTCTGCGGATCTCGCGCCATCACGCTCACGGTCTCCAGGTGGTTCAGTCGCCACGGTGCAGAACCGCTCCCGGTGGGAGCGCGCCGTGTGGCACCAAGACCGCCGATACGGCCGTCGAGGGGCACTGCGCCGATGCCCGTACGCAATCCGTGGATTCCGAGCGCCTGGGCGGGCCAGCGGGCCGATCCGCCGTAGTCGCCGGCGATGGCGAAGTCGGCGATTCCGGTTGCGACGGCCACGGCATCACCGCCACTGGACCCGCCGGGCGAGAGATCGTCCCGAAACGGGTGCAGGACACGACCACCCAGTCGGGTCTCGGTGTCGATACCGAATCCGAACTCCGCACAGTTGGACTTGCCGACGAACACCGCGCCGGCCTGCCGTGCCCTGGCGACGGCCGTCGCTTCGACAGTCGGCCGATAACCCTGCAGAACGAGACTGCCTGCGCGCGAGGGCACTCCGCGCACCGCGAACAGATCCTTCACACTGAACTGCAGGCCGTGCAGCGGCCCGGGAGGCGCCGACGCCGCCGCCGCGCGGATCGCATAGGGGTCGAAATGGACCATGCAATTGGTCCAGACGTATTCCTCGTGGCACGCCAGGACGTCGGTGATCCGGTCATGTGTGCTCACCGCGTCCGCTCACGTTCGGCGCGGACACCGGCTTCGATACGGTCGGCGATGGCCCGGCGCAGTGCGTTGAAGTCGGGTGCGGTCACGTCGCGTGGATGGGGTGAGCGGACCTCGAAGATCTCGGTCACCTTGCCATCGGCCATGGTGGCCACCCGATCGCTGAGTACCAGCGCCTCCTCGATCGAGTGGGTGACGAACAACGTGGTGACGTTGCGTTCCTGCTGCAGACGCACGGCCAGCTCCTGCATTTCGCGTCGGACGTAGGCGTCCAGTGCAGCGAAAGGCTCGTCCATCACCAAGACGTCGGGACGCATGGCCAGTGCCCGTGCGATACCGACGCGCTGCGCCATACCTCCCGACATCTGGTGCGGATACCGGCCGGCGGCATGTTCGAGGCCCACCTCCGCGAGTTGCTCGATGGCACGGCTCTTCCGTTGCGAGCGCGATAGTTTCAGATGGCGCATACCCTCGGCGACGTTGCCTGCCGCAGTGAGCCACGGGTACAGCGTCGGCGACTGGAACACGACGGCGCGGTCGGGGCCGGGGCCGCCGACGTCGCGGCTACCGATCCGGACCGTTCCCGCGTCCGGGCGCTCGAACCCCGCAAGCAGATTGAGCAGGGTGGTCTTGCCCGTTCCGCTGGGGCCGAGCAGGGAGAAGAACTCCCCGGCTTCGATGTGCAGCGAGCAGCGGTTCAGCGCGGTGGTGCAGCGCCCCTTCTGCCAGTACTGCTTGGTCACGTCATCGAGGTGGACCGAGGTTGCCGCGGTGGCGGCTCGCACCTCTGCGGGGGTGGCACTCATGCGCGAACTCCTGTCGCGGTGTGCCAGCGTAGGGCCGACGAACTGATCGCACGCAAGATCATGTCGGTCGCCAGACCGCAGATCCCGAGAACGATCATGGCGGCGAACACACCCGGGTAGTCGAGGTAGTTGTAACAGTTCCAAATCGTGTATCCCAAACCCGAACGGACAGCCAGCATCTCGGAGGTCACGGCCATCATCCAGGCCAGGCCTAGACCGATCCGCAGGCCGCCGACGATTCCAGGGAGTGCCGCGGGTAACACGATGGCGAAGGTGACGCCGAGCCGTCGACGCCCCATCATCCGCGCCGCACGGACCAGATCGCGCGACACTCCCGAGACCGCCACCGTTGCCGATGCCGCCACCGGGAACACCGCACCGAGAAACACCAAGAAGTAGTTGGTGAGCGAGCCGATGCCCAACACGACGATGCACACCGGAATCCAGGTGGTCGGCGGAACAGGCCCGAGGATCCGCATGGTGGGCGTGAGAAGTTCGTCTGCCCATCGGGATACACCGATGAGGAGGCCGAGGAGAACTCCGACGACGGCGGCCGAGACGAAGCCGATGCCCACTCGCTCGAGGGTCGCGGCGGTGTCGGTCAACAACTTTCCGCTGTAGAACATCCCTCCTTTCGATCCGGTCGCCCAATCGCCGAGGGTCGCCAGCACCATCGACGGCGAGGGGATCAAGGCCGTCGGGAATACTCCCGCCCGCACGATCAGGTCCCAGCCCAGGAGGATCAGGATGGGGACCACCGTCCCCACGAGGACTCTGCGCACCACGCTCATCGAACCGGCTCTTCGTCGATGTTGCTTGGGCGCCAACGGCTCCGGCGGATCTACCACCCCCGTGGCCGACGGTGTGTCACTTACCACCAATACCTCACTCACTGGTTGTCTCCGAGTTCGGCGGGTGAACTCCCGGTCGCTTCCGACAGCGGTGTGTAGTCGACGTGGTCGCGCAGTTGCGCTGCGGTCAGCGACTCGGGAATCAGCTTCTGTGCGTACATCGCGTTGGCGATCGCCTCGATCTGACTCATCGGCATGTCGTAGTCCGGGCTGAGCTGCGGCATCGCCGCAGAGATCGCGGCGTCGGGTACGTTGGTGTATTTCTTGATAGCCGCGACCCACGCTTGCTGTCCGGCAGTGGTTTTCAGATACGGCACGAGCTTGCTCATCCCCTTGGCGATCTCTTTGACCTTGTCGGGGTGCTCGGTGAGGTAGGTCTTGCTGACCACGACGACGTTGGTGAGGTCACCCGCCGGCTGGTCATAGGGGTAGGCGAAGTGCTGGGCGAATTTCTTGTCGATGATCTCAGCGGCGAAGGGCTGTGCCGGGATAGCGGCGTCGACGGACCCGTTCGACAGCGCCTGTCCCATTCCCTCGTAGGGAACGTTGGTCATCTCGACGTCGGTGTTCGGGTCGATTCCCTTGGCGGGCAACTCGAGTCGTAGCTCGATATCTTGCACGGTGCCGAACTGCGAGGCGATCTTGAGCGGCTGCCCCTCGGACTTGGCCTTGCGGGCCGCGGTCACGAAGGCCGGCCAGTCGTTCTCAGCGAGGTGCAGGGCGGGACTGGTGACGAAATCCGAGCCGCCGTTGACCTGGCCGCTGATGGCCACAATCGGTAGCCCTTTGGAGGCCAAACTGACCAGCGCGGTGTAGTCGATCTGCCCGACGCTGATTCGGCCCGACGCCAGACCTGTGCTGAGGTCGGTCAGCTTGGTGAAGTTCTGATAGGTCACCTTCTGCCCGGGCATCTGATCGGGAAGCAACGACATCGCAAGACAGTGCGCGCACTGCGGCGATGCGACGACGATCTCGTCCGAGGCCGCGCTGTCGCCGCTACCGCAGGCGGTCAACAACGCCGCGGACAGGGCGACCGCGGCCGTCATGGTCGAGAGGGTCCTGGTGAATTGTTTCCGGCGCATGGGACGCGCTCCTCCATCTCAATGACGATGATTCGTACGGTCATCGACCGACAAGCATCACGGTATGGCCGCGCAATTGCCCGACCGTAACGCAAAGATCACTGATGATTACAGAGGTGGTCGGACCAATTCTGTGGACATACGTCGGCAAGAGAGCTACCGCTGCGCTATCACCGCCCCCGGCTCCCCCGGCTCACCCGCGTCGACGAGGTGCCCGGGCTATTGGCGAGTCGTCGGCGCCGAAGAGATCGCCACCGATCCTGCGCAGGTGGAGCTCCATCGCCTCGGCAGCGCCGTCGGCGTCACCGAGGGCGATGGCCTCGAGAATCGCCCGGTGTTCGTCGGCTTGTACGTCGGGCTGGTTGGTCGTCGTGCTCGATCCGTTCAGCAGCGCCCACATCGGGTGCGACGCCACGTCCACGAGCTGGCGGGTCACTCCGGCGATGACCGAATTGCCGCAGTACCCGGCGAGTTCGGAGTGGAACGCTTGACTGAGCTGGAAGTAGTTGCCGAAACCACTACGCAGCACCTGCTGGGTCTGTGCGGTGTCCGAGGCGTCGATGAGCGCGGTGAGCCGGCGGATCTCGTCGAGATTGAGACGACCCGCGCACATCCGGGCCATCGTTGGCTCGAGGTGCAGCCGCGCCTCCAGGAGCTCGTTCGGCGAGGCGTCGAGCAACCCCAGGGCGGGATTGTGCATCCGATGCCCCTGCGCGGTGACGTAGCACCCGGAGCCACGCCGGATCTCCACGACGCCGAACAGTTCCAGCGCCAGGAGCGCATCTCGTACCGTCGGTCGCGACGTCCCGCACTCCACGGCCAGATCCCGCTCGTTGGGGAGGCGGTCACCAGGGCTCAGACGTCCCGCGCTGATGGCCGTCAGCACCTGGTTCACGACCTGCATGTACTTGCGGCCACTTCCCGGCGACTCCGGCATCATCTCCGACACGTCGACAGCGTAATCGGTCCGACCACTTGGTGCAGGATCGGCCACCGCGCTACTTCCCCCCGATCAACTCCCGGATGTCGTCGGCGCCGATCGCCGACCCGAACAGGTCGCCGTCGTCGACCACTGCGGTGAACAGTTCGCGCTTGCGATCTTGTAGCGCAACGACTTTCTCCTCGATCGTGCCCGCCGACACCAGGCGGTAGACGTTGACCGGGCGGGTCTGTCCGATGCGGTGGGCGCGGTCGACTGCTTGGGCTTCGGTTGCCGGGTTCCACCACGGGTCGCAGACGAAGCAGTAGTCGGCCTCGGTGAGGTTCAGCCCGAAGCCACCGGCCTTGAGACTGATCAGGAACACCTGCGTCTTACCGCTGGTGAAGCGCTTGATCTCCTTGGCGCGCTGGGTCGCCGACATCGACCCGTCGAGGTAGCTGACGTCGAGACCCATATCGACCAGCCGCTCCTCGATGAGCCGCAGGAATCCGGTGAACTGGCTGAACACCAACGCGGAGTGGCCTTCTGCGATGAGGTCCGGGAGTTGTTCGGCCAGGTAGTCGATCTTCGCCGACGCGATCCCGGCATGCTGATCCTCGACGAGTCCGGCGTGCAAACTCAGCTGCCGCAGCATGGTCAGCGACCGGAAGATCGCGAAGCGGTTCTCGTCGAAGTCGCCGAGCAACCCGAGCACCTTCTGCCGTTCCCGGGTCAGGCGGGTCTGATAGATCTTGTCGTGCTTGGTGTTCAGATCGATCGAGAGAACCTGCTCCTGCTTGGCGGGCAGATCCGCGGCGACCTGCTCCTTGGTGCGGCGCAGCATCACGGGCCGAATCCGGCGGCGCAGCAACGCCAGCCGCTCGGGCTCCACCCCGGATTCGATGGGCTTGCGGAAGTACTCGGTGAACGTCTTCGGTGACGAGAACAACCCGGGCGCGGTCAGCGACAGCAACGACCACAACTCCATCAGGTTGTTCTCCATCGGGGTGCCGGTGATGGCGAGTTTGAACTCGGCCCGCAAGCGTCGAGCGCACTGGTGGCCCTTGGAGTTGTGGTTCTTGACGAACTGGGCTTCGTCGAAGATGACGCCGGTCCAGTCGGCCTCGTCGAACTCCTCGAACCCGATGCGCATCAACGCATACGAGGTGATGACGATCTGTCGGCCGGCGATCCGCTCGGCGAGCGGGACCCCGACGCGGGCGCTGGTGGCGGTGACGGTGAGGACCTCGAGGTCGGGCGTGAAGCGTGCCGCCTCGGCGGCCCAATTGGAGATGACGCTGGTGGGTGCGACCACCAGGAATCGGCCGTCGGGTTCTTCCTGTAGTGCCGTCGCGATCATCGCCAACGTCTGCACGGTCTTGCCCAACCCCATGTCGTCGGCGAGGATGCCGCCAATCCGGTTCTCCCACAGGAAATTCAGCCAATTCAGCCCTTCGGCCTGATAGTCGCGCAGTTCGGCGGTGAAGCCCTCGGGAAGCGCACACGGTGCGGGCGGTTGCGCTGCGGCGAGGCGTTTCATCCGCCTCTCCCACACGGCGAGCTCCTTGTCGACGACGCCGAGTGCCATCAGCTCGTCCCACAGGGTGGCGTTGTGGGAGCGTTGGCGTACCTTGCCGTTCTCGAGTTCGCCGAGCGCACGGGCCTCGTCGATGAGTTCGGCCAGCCGCTTCAGTTCCGGATTGTCCAACGCGAAGTAGATGCCGTTGGGTAGCAGCATGTGGGTGGCCTTGCCGGACAGTTCCCGTACGACGTCGGCAAGGGCGACCTTGTTGCCACCGATGTCGATGGTGATGGTCAGCCCGAACCAGTCGGAATTGCCGAAGTCCTTCCCGCCGAACGAGATCTGCGGTGGGGAGTCCGCCTCACGGTAATCGAGCACCTCACCCTCGAAGATCACCTCCACCCCCAGCTCCCGGAGTTGTGGCAGCACCTCGACGTGCAGCATCGCCGCCTCCAGCGGCGCGAATCGCAGCGGCCGGGTGAGCGCCGGGATGTCGGCGGCCTCGATCAGCGACTTGGCCGGCGTGACGAGCAGTCGGTTCAGGTCCGTCGCGCGGTTCAGGTCCGTCGCGTGATTCGACGACGCGATGCGGTGGCGGACAGCTTGCCTCCGCCAGTCGCCGCACAGCGTCGCCGCGTGCATCAGGAGCGGCCTGATGCTCGCCCACGCCTGCTGCTCCGCGTCGAGATCACGAAGCCGCGACGGGTGGTCGACGGGAAAGACCCGTTGGCGTCCGTTGACCTCGTAGGCGACCTCCCAGGTCACCTCGGAGCCCTCGTCGTCGGAGCGGACGGTGAGCTGCAGTTGTGGGCCGCTGACCTCGGCGTCGACCAGCGCATCCTCGACCACCTCGACCGCCATCGACTCGGCCAGCCGCGGAAGCATCTCGGTGGCGAACTCGTCGATGTCGGCTGCGGGGATGCGCGCCGAACGATTCGCGAACAAGTTCTTGAGCGCCTCGATAGACGCCGGCGGGGTGAACGGACCCATGAGCAACGTCTTGTCGGATCGCGCGAAGATCCCGTGTGGCTCGGGGTCGCCGAGGAGCCCGGCGGGGGATCCGTCCCAGATGTGGCCGTCGATCACGAGGTTCGGCGAGACGACGAGTCCGTCGTCATCGCGCGTCACCACCAGCTGCGCCGACGACTCCTTCACCAGTTGCACCTCGGAGGTGCGGGTGGTCTTGGCGTGCGGCACCAACACGACCCCGGCGTCGACCGCGGCTGCGAGCAGGTCCCAGATGTCGGCAGGTGCGTCCTCGAGCCGAAAGACCTGGTCACGGGCGTGGCGGTCACCGATCCGCATGGCACGACCGATGGCCCGTACCCGGCGGAGGTGCTCGGGCACGAAATCCTCGACCGCGCGGTCCTGTCCGGACGATCCCCACACCGACCGAACCTCCGGCTCGATCGAATTCCACGACACCCCGGTGCGAACCCACGAGCCGTTCTTTCCCGGCGTTACCAGACGCAGGGTGGGCCCGGTCATCTTCTTCGGTCCACCGCCGGGCATCTCGATCAGAATGCCCAGCGGTGCGGTCCCGACAGTGGTTGTCGCCTCGTCGCGGACGAGTCCGTCGAGGAGCAGTCGCCAGGGGGCGATCGAGGTGGTGGCGCGCCGCGGCTGTGCGGCCGCACTCGCGGTCAACAGCAGCGCGACGAGGTGCTTGCAGTCGACACCAACCGGGCACGTGCACCACGCGTCGGTGAGGTCGTATTCGCCGCCGACTCTCGAGAAGCTGGCCTCGACGCGATAGACCTTGCCGCGTGAGCCATCACACTGCCCCACCAGATGCCGACCGTCCGCCGTCCAGGTGAGACCAGAGATCCGTCCCTCGTTGGCATACGCCATCCCGCGGGAGACGGTCGGTCCGTCGAACTCCGCGCGGAGGTAGCTCTCGTCCATATCCAGTGGCTGCAGTGGTGCCATGCGCCCGAGAGTATCGAGGGGCTCCGACATTCTCGGGGCATGACGCGGAGGCCTGTGGCAGGTGTGCATGCTGGTCACGGATGTGATCGGCGTAATCTCGCCCATGGTCGCAGGGTGCAATGTCATCCTCGTAAATCAGGCACCACCGATCAGGAGAACTGATGCGCAGCACCATGCAAGACGTCCCGTTGTCGATCGCGCAGATCCTGCGCCACGGCAGCACCGTCCACGGCACCGCCGAGGTCATCACGTGGATGGGAACCGAATCGCGCCGCCGCAGCTACGCCGAGGTGGGGCGCCGTAGCGCCGCACTCGCCAACGCGCTGCGCGGACTCGGCGTCACCGGCGATCAGCGGGTGGGCACCTTCATGTGGAACAACGCCGAGCACCTCGAGGCCTACCTGGCGGTGCCGGCGATGGGCGCAGTGCTGCACACCCTCAACATCCGGCTGTTCCCCGAACAGCTGGTGTTCGTCGCCAACCACGGCGAGGATCACGTCATCATCGTCGACCCGACGCTGCTGCCGCTGCTCAACCCGCAGCTGCCCGAGCTGACGACGGTCAAGCACATCATCGTCACCGGCGAGGACACCTCCGGCGTCGAGGCGCCCGAGGGCATGACGGTCCACTCGTACGAGGCGCTGATCGCCGATCAGCCGGGCACCTTCGACTGGCCCGAGGTCGACGAGCGTGACGCCGCCGCGATGTGTTACACCTCCGGCACCACCGGCGACCCGAAAGGTGTTGCCTACTCCCATCGTTCGATCTATCTGCATTCGATGCAGGTGTGCATGACCGAAGGCCCGGCGCTCAAGCAGGGCGATCGTGCGCTGGCCGTGGTCCCGCAGTTCCACGCCATGTCGTGGGGACTTCCCTACGCGGCGTTCATGATCGGTGCGTCGCTGATCATGCCCGACCGGTTCTTGCAGCCCGAGCCGCTGGCCGCCCTGATCGCCGCCGAGCAGCCGACGTTCGCCGCGGCTGTCCCGACCATCTGGCAAGGGCTGCACCAGTATCTCGAGCAGCATCCGCAGGACATCTCCTCGATGCACGACGTCCTCATCGGCGGGTCGGCGGTGCCGCCGTCGCTGATGCACATCTTCGCCGAGCAGCACGACATCCAGGTGTTGCACGCCTGGGGCATGACCGAGACCTCACCGTTGGGGTCGGTCGCGCGTCCGCCGGCCGGCACCGAGGGTGAGGAGCGCTGGCGCTACCGCTACACGCAGGGCCGGTTCCCGGCGTCGGTGCAGGCGCGCATCGTCGACGACGGCAAGGTGTTGCCGAATGATGGTGAGAGCGTTGGCGAACTCGAGGTCCGCGGACCGTGGATCACCGGCGCCTACTACGGCGTCGACGCCCCGGAGAAGTTCGACGACGGCTGGCTGCGCACCGGCGACGTCGGCACCATCACCCCCGACGGTTACCTCACGCTGACCGACCGCACCAAGGACATCATCAAGTCCGGCGGCGAGTGGATCTCGTCGGTGGATCTGGAGAACGCCGTCATGGGGCATCCCGACGTCATCGAAGCCGCCGTCATCGGCGTCCCCGACCCCAAGTGGGACGAGCGGCCGCTGGTGGCCGTGGTGCTGCGCGAGGGATCTGACGCCACGCCGGACTCGCTGCGAGAGTTCTTGTCCGACAAGGTCGCCAAGTGGCAGCTGCCGGAGAACTGGACGGTCATCAACGAGGTCCCGAAGACCAGCGTCGGCAAGTTCGACAAGAAGCGCCTGCGCTCGCAGTACCACGACGGCGGGTTGTCGGTGACGCAGCTCTGAGGGTGGGGGTCCGTCTACCCTGAACCCCATGGCGCGAGTGCACAAGCAGGGCCGTCGCGAGCTGATCGACGATCTTCGCGCGGCCCTGTCCACGGCACTCGCGCCGACCGGCACCTCTCGGGGCGCCACAAAGGCCCCGGCGCCGACGACGCTGATCCTCACCGCCGGCCCGGGTGCCGGTAAGTCGCACACGCTGGCGCAGTTGCGGTCCGAGGTCGATGTGCGGACGACGTGGACCTCGGCCCACGAGTTGTCGTGGCGGCAACCGTTCACCGTCGCCGCTGCACTCGTCGGCACCGAGCTGCCCGCGGACATTCCCGACGGCTACGGCGACACCCTCTACGACCACGTCGACGCGATGTGCGCCGACGGGCCACTGGCGCTGTTCCTCGACGACGCGCATCATGCCGATGCGGAGTCCCTCACCCTGCTCACGCGGTTGTCGGCGGCGGCGCGTGATCTACCGCTGGTGGTGGTCGTCGGACGCCGACCGCTGCCCGAACGAGAACTGTTGACCCGCTTGGCCGCTCGCCCGACGGCGCGCGAATGGTCGCTACCGCCGATGTCGGGCAACGAGATCGCCGCAGTGTGCCGCGAGGTCGTCGGCGCCGAGCCGGACCGCGCACTGCTCGGCGCGCTCGCCGCGGCTCATGGCAATCCGATGCACGCGATCTCGCTGCTGCGCACCCTCGATCAGTCGGGCGATCTGATCATCACCGACGGCCGCGCCACCCTGGGCGCCGGGGCCAGTGCCCGTGTGTCGACGGGCGATCGCGATGCCGTCGCCGAGCATCTGGCCCTGCTGGATTCGCGGGCTCGCGATCTGACGCAGAAGCTCGCGGTGTGGGGTGGACCGGCGACACTCGTCGATCTCGCCGCCATCGACAACGCGGCGCCGGCCTCTCTGATCGGTGCCGCCCAGTCGGCCACCGACGCCGGCATCATCACCACCGACGACGACGGGACCCTGTCGTTCACCCACGATCTGTACGCCGATGTCACCTACCAGCAGCTCGCGCCGGCATTCCGCACGATCCTGCACGACGCCATCGCCGATCTGCCGCAGACCCGCGGCGATCACCAGCGCGAAACCCATCACCGACTAGCCTCCGGGACCGACCCGAACGCCATCGCCGACGCGGTCCGCCGGGCTCGGGATGACCTCACCCACTCACCTGCAGTGGTCGTCGACCTCCTCGATCCCCTCGCCCGGCAGGGCGACACCGCAACGGGCGTGCACCTGCCGCTCTCGGTCGCCCTCGCGCGCACCGGACAGCTCACTCGCGCTGCCACCACCGCCACCGAGGGGCTCGCGCACAGCACCGACCCCGAGGAATTCGCCGGCCTGCGCGGTGTCCAGCTGTTCGCGCTCGTCGCGCGCGGCGAGACCCACCAAGCCCGGGCGCTCGTCGACGAGACCCTGGCCCTGCCGATCGACGACTCGGTCGCCGAACGCCTCGGCGATCTCCGAAGACATGTCGGGCTCCTCGAAGGGCTCTCGCCGGTCCCGACGACCCCGTTCGTCGACGTCTCCACCGACCTGAGCCGACGCTCGGCACCCGGATTGACCACCGAGGGGCTGCGTCTGTTCCTCTTGGGACATCTCGACGCCGGGCTGCAGCTGACCTTGCAGGCCCTCGGCCCGCGAGACCACCGACCCGGCCGGCCGTGGACCGCACCCCACCTCTGCCGACATCTGGCCGCCGCTGATCGAACTCTACGCACGCGGCCCGGCCGCGGCCGACGATCTCCTCACCGGTATGACCCGACTACGGACCAGCCGGGGCACCGACTGGATGACCGCATATCACGAATTCACCCGGGCAGGAATAGAACTCGGACTCGGACACCTCGACAATGCGGCCGCCACCTGGGATGCCGGACTGGAGCTGGCCGCCGGCGCCGACATGGGGTGGACGTCGCTGGCCGACGGCGGGCGCGCGATGATCGACGTCCTGCGCGGTGACCTCGCCGCAGCAGCCGCACGACTCGACGACTGGTCATCCGGCGACGCGCCCGACCAGTTCGGCATCAAGGTGCACGACCGCGTGCAGACCCTGCTGCTGGAATCCCGGCGCAAACTGCGTCCCGCCGCCGCGGCGGCCAGCGCCAACTGGGCCTCACTGATGCAGCGACGGCTGTTCACCCACGCCACGACGTTCTCCCTCGACTTCGCCCGGATCGGCACCCGAGCCCAGGACCTGGGCCTCGTCGAGGCGGTCGCCGACGGCCTCGCCGCATCCGGAGCCACCGAGCTGCCCTACCTCCGAGCCGTCGCGGCGTTGGCCGGCGCCCGCTGCGATGCGTCGCTCGGGCGCCGTGATCTGCGCGCGGTGGTCGAGGTGGGCCAAGAATCGGCGGAGGTCCTGCACGCCGCGGGCGATCAATTGGTCGAGGCCTCCGCCTGGGAAGAAACTGCTTGTGCCGCAGCAGCTCTGGGTGACACCGAAGCCGCTCGGGAGTACGCGCGGACCGCGCTGATGCTCACCCAGGGCATGGGCGCGGTCACCGCGTCATCCCGGATCGTCTCCCGCCTGCGGCCGATGGGTGTACGCATGGACCCGAACACGGTCCGCGACCGGCCCACCCACGGCTGGGACAGTCTGACGCCCACCGAACGCACCGTCGCCGACCTGGTGGCGACGGGAGCCTCCGGCGCCGACGTCGCCGACCAACTGTTCATCTCGCCGCGCACCGTCCAGACCCATGTGTCGCACGCACTGGCGAAACTGGGGCTGAAAACCCGCGTCGAGCTGGCCGCTTACGTCGCCGGACGGCATCGCGACTGACCCGACCCAGGTCCCGTTGGCAGAGAAATCTCCGTGGTTGGCAGAGAAATCTCAGTGATGACACAGATGTCTGCGTCATCGGCACGGACGAGAGTGGACAACAGAACGGCACACCACCGGCCGACCACTCCGACAAGGACACACGCCATGAACGCACTGCTCATGATCCTGGGGCTCGCCCCCTGGTTCGTCTTCTCGCTCGTCGCCCAGAACACCGGCGACAACGTCGCCCTCGCCGCAGGGGTCGCGTGCGCGATTGCCTTCGCAATGGCCGCGTGGGGCGCCTTCCGCGGCCGCAGCTGGAAGATCCTCGACGTCACCGCCATCGCCGTCTTCGGCATCCTCGCCGTGGTCGGGCTCTTCGCCGGCGATCAACTCAACGTCACACTCACCAACTTCGCGCGCGGCGGACTGACATTCGTGCTGGCCGCGATCATGCTGATCTCGGCATTCACCATTCCCTTCACCGAGCAGTACGCCCGCGAGAGCGTCGATCCGGCACTGTGGCATTCACCGATCTTCCGTGAGAAGAACCGTCGGATCAGCCTGGTGTGGGCGGGCGCGGTGTTCCTCATGGGCTGCTCCCACGTCGTCTCCGGAGTTCTCGCCGACCACGCCGCACCCGGCACCGCTCCGGGCAACGTCATCCTCAACTGGGTGATCCCGATCGTGCTGATCGTCCTGGCCGTCAAGCAGACCCAGCGCATCGCCGGTGCCCAGGTCCTCGCCACCGCCACCTCCTCGCATCAGGCCTGAAAGGCGCCCGCCATGAGTCTCACCTCGCCCTCCACCCGGCCGGCCCCGGTCGACCTCGCTCACCACAGCCACCTCACCGGGGTGTTCGCCCCGCAACGCGAGGAGGTCGACGTCGCCGACCTCACCGTCCACGGTGACCTGCCAAACAACCTGCGCGGCAGCTATCTTCGCAACGGCCCCAACCCCCGCTTCGACCCGATCGGCTCCTACGTCTATCCGCTCGACGGCGACGCGATGGTGCACCGCATCAGCATCGCCGACGGCGCGGTGCGTTACACCAACAGATTTGTCCGCACCCCGATGGTTGTCGCCGAAGAGGCTGCCGGACAAGCACTCTGGTCGGGAATCACCGACGGCTACGCGCCGGGCGCCGACGAAGTCGGACCGGAGCTCGCGGGCACCTTCCGCCAATTGCCCGACATCAACATCGTCTCGCACTCGGGACGTCTGATGGCGATGGCCGAATCCGACCGCCCCTTTCTGCTCGACCCGGCAGACCTCTCGACGCTCGGCCCGACCGACTGCGCGGGCGCGATGACCGTGGGCAGTACCGCCCACCCTAAGCTCGATCCGGCCACCGGCGAGCTGGTCCTGTTCAACTACGCCCTCGACGCGCCGTACCTCACGTGGTCGGTGATCGTCGCCGACGGAACGGTCACCCGCACACCCACTCCCGTCGACGGGCTGACCGAGCCGGTGATGATTCACGACATGGCGCTCACCGAACGCTATGTGGTGCTGTTCGTGTGCCCGCTCGTCTTCGACATCGAGGCGATGCTCACCGGTGGCTCGCTGCTGTCGTGGCGTCCCGACGACGGCACCCGGATCGCGCTGATCCCCCGCGACGGCGGCCCGATCCGGTGGGTACAGACCGATCCGTTCTGGGTGTGGCACTTCGCGAACGCCTTCGACAATGCCGACGGCACCGTCACCGTCGACTACGTCGAGTGGACCTACCCCGGCGGCTTCGCCGACGTGAAGCGCCCGGCGTCGTCGACCCTGACCCGCGCGGTGATCGACCCGAACCGCGGGATCGTCCGGACCGTCCTGAGCGACCACGCACACAACATGGAGTTCCCGCGCGTCGACGACAGGCTGCTCACCGAGAACCATCGCCGGATCGCCACCGTCGGGCACGGACCCCACGACAGCGGCGTCCGAGACAGCCTCTGGTTCCACGACCTGGCCGCCGACACCGAAACCTGTTGGACCCCTGGTGTTGCCATCGGTGAGCCGATCTTCATCCCGGGCGAGGGCCACGACTACTGGGGTGCGATCGGCACCGATACCGAGTCGATGCGCTCGAGGTTCTATCTCCTCGACGCCGACCGGCCGGCCGACGGACCGATCGCAACGGTCGACCTGCCGATCCGCGTGCCGGCGGGGCTGCATGGGGCGTGGGGGGCCGGGGACTGAGGGAACGGCAGCCCGAAGCGCTCGCGGAGTGTGCGTGCGGGATACGTACGGTGAAACAGACCGCGTTCCTGCAGGATCGGGACGACGAGCGTCGCGAAGTTCTCGAAGTCGACAGAGGTGTCGGCGGGCATGATCGTGAATCCGTCGGCGGTGCCGGCCTCGAACCAGGACTGCAGGTCGTCGGCGACCTGCTCGGGTGAACCGACCACCAGCCGGTGGCCGGAACCCCCGGCGCCGGACTGCACCAATTGCCGTGGCGTGCGCGGTGACTGCGCGATGAGAGCGCGGGTCGAGACACTGAAGCCGGTCGAGAACGCGGTACCCGGGATGGCATCGGGCAGATCATGGATCGAGATCGGGTCATCGGGGCCGAACGATCCCGGTGGCAGACCGAGGTTCGCGACCAGCTCGTTGGTGAGCCGGTCGATCGGCAGGGTCGCGTAGAGTTCGTCCGCGCGTCGCGCCGCCTCGTCGGCCGTCGCACCGACCAGCACGACGACACCGAGCGACACCTTGACGTCGTCGGGATGACGTCCGTCCGCGGTGGCGCGGCGTCGGATCTCGTCACGGAATGCTGTTGCCTTGTCTTTTGTTTGGGCGACGGTGAACACGACGTCGGCGTACTGACCGGCAAGTCGGAGTCCGCCCTCGGAACCACCGGCCTGCACGATCACCGGGCGCCCCTGCGGGCCGGGCGCGACAGGCAGCGGCCCGGCCACCGAAAAGAACTCCCCCACATGGTCGATCGACGCGATCTTCGCCGTGTCGGCATAGCGACCGGACTGTTTGTCGGCGATGAGCCAGTCGGGTTGCCAGCTGTCCCAGAGTCGTGTGGCGACCTCCAGGAACTCCGATGCCCGCCGATACCGGGATTCCTTGTCAGGGTGGGCGGGCAGGCCGAAGTTGGCTGCGGCCGCCGGTGTTCCGGTGGTGACGATGTTGACCGCTGCGCGCCCCTTGGTCACATGATCGAGTGCCTGGAAGCGCCGCGCCAGGTTGTAGGGCGAGTTGTAGGTGGTCGACGCGGTGGCCACGATGCCCAGGTTCTCGGTGACCGCGGCCAGAGTGCCGAGCAGCACAGCCGGATCCAGACCGGTACCAGGAGCTTCGGCGATCTCGCCGCGCAGCGCGGGGCCGTCCCCGAGGAACACCGCGTCGATGGTGGCGGCCTCGGCGATCCGCGCGAGCCGCTGGAAGTGGTCGATGTCGAGGTAGGCGAGCGGATCGACGTGCGGCAGCCGCCACGCCTGCCGGAAGTGACCCGGCGTCATCAACGAGATGGTGAGGTGAAATCCGGTCATACCTGGCTTCTTTCGGACGGTGTCCACCCCAGCAGCGGCGCCAGGTCTCGGGCGGTGGACTCCAGCAGTCGGAGATGTTCGTCGAGGTCGGGCACCCCGGGGACGAAGCTGATGAGCAGATCGGTGGCCTCACCGACCGCGGGGTCGGCGGCCAGCGCCTCGGCGATGGAGTAGGCCGGGCCCAGCAGCGCGCGGTCGGCGGCCAGGTACTCCTCCACACTCTGCGCATGTTTGGGGGCACCCGAGGTACTCCAGCTCCGCCACCGATGGACGCCCGGCGTCACGAGCCGGACCGCTTCGGCGCGGTCGGGATGTGGATAGACGGCCCGCGACACCTGGATTCGTGGCGGGTGCCGGGTGTCGGTCCACGCGGCTCGATACGACGAGATCCACGATGCCTGCGCGGCTTGCGCGTCCTCGACCGTCCCGCCGCTCCACGCGTTGGCCCGCGAGAGCTGCAGACCGTCACCGGCGAGCGCGGCCGCCGCGGCGGAGGCGTGCGCATAGTCCGGGTTGCTGGTGGTGGCCTGCCACAGTCGGCGGCGCACACCGTCGCCCGGCGGGTACAGGGATTCGCCCGCCGCATTGACCGGTGCACCCTCCAACACCTCGTGCAGGCGCGACACCGACTCCCCGAAGATCCGTTGACGATCGGCCAGGTCCTTCCCGAACGCCTCCCACGCGCCCGGGAAGGGGCCCGACCCGACACCGAGTTGCAGCCGTCCACCCGAGAGGGCATCGACGGTGGCGGCGTCCTCGGCGACCCGCAGCGGGTCCTCGAGCGGCAGGACGAGCACACCGGTTCCGAGCCCGATCCGCTTGGTGTGCTGGGCGATTGCTCCGAGTGCCACCAGCGGTGCGGAGATCTGTTCCTTGCCCTGCCGGAAGTGCCGCTGGATCACCCAGCCCGAGTCGAAGCCCAATTCCTCTGCGGCGACGAAGATGTCGATGGTCTCGCGGTAGGCCTGGGCCACCGGTAGATCGTTGTCGAGGTGCAGGAGGAAGTTGAGCCGCAGCGGCCGCTTTCGCTCGCTCATGTCACAGGTTCAGTCCGGTGCCGTGCACACCGTGTTCGTCGATGAGGGCCAGCTCGTCGGCGGTGAACTCCGGGAAGTCGAGTGCCTTGAGATTGTGATCGAGCTGCCAGGTGGAGCTTGCGCCCACCAGCGCCGAGGTGACCGCCGACTGCCGCAGCACCCATTGCAACGCCAACTGCGCCAACGACTGTCCGCGCGCCTCGGCCAGCTTGTTGAGCTCATTGGCGCGCTGCCGGTAGGTGTCGTCGATGACGTCCGGGCTCAGGAAGGTGCTGTTGACCGCGCGGGCGCCGTTGGGGATCGATTCCAGGTACTTGTTGGTCAGCAACCCCTGGGCCAGCGGCGAGTACACGATGAGTCCGAACCCTTCCTGCTCGGCGAGATCGAGGAGCCCGTTCTGTTCGACGCGACGATCGAAGATCGAATACCGCGGCTGGTGGATCAGCAGGGGAACACCGGCCTCCCGCAACAACTCCGCGATCTGGTGAGCACGATCGGGCTGGTAGTTGGAGATCCCGACGTAGAGCGCCTTACCCTGCGTCACGGCCGAGGCCAGGGCACCGACAGTCTCCTCGAGCGGTGTCGACTCGTCGGGGCTGTGGTGGTAGAAGATGTCGACGTAGTCCGTGCCGAGATCACGCAGACTGTGTTCGAGGGAGGACAGCAGCGACTTGCGCGAGCCACCCTTCTGATAGGGACTGGGCCCGATGGCGTTGCCCGCCTTGGTCGACAGGATGATCTCGTCGCGGTACGGCGCGAGATCCTTCGCGAGGACGCGACCGAAGTTCTTCTGCGCCGCACGGTGCGGAGGGCCGTAACGGTCGGCGTTGTCGAAGTGGGTCACGCCCAGATCGAAGGCATGCAGAATGATCTCGCGTTGGGTCTCGAACGGGTAGTCGGTGCCGAACTTCTGCCACAGCCCGAACGAGAACGACGGGAGATCGAGACCGGACCGGCCGGTCCGGCGGTACGGGATGTTGTCGTACCGGGTGGGTTCGGCGGTGTAGGTCAGCTCGGTGGGTCCGAAGGTAGCCATCGGTCAATGCCTTTCGTGGTTGTGCGGGTCGGTGTTCAGCGACGCAGAGCGGCGGGTTGCAGGGAGGGTGTGTCGCGGCCGGTGTCGCGATCGTGGAATTGGGTTCCGGGCTCGACGATCTCATCGATGCGGTCCAGGACGTCGTCGGTGAGTCGGATGTCGACGGCCTTGAGGTAGGCCTCGAGGTGTTCCTGAGTGCGTGGGCCGATGATCACACTGCTCACCGCAGGATGGTTGAGCGCGAACGCGATCGCGAGTTCCACCAGCGACAGACCGTTCTCCTCGGCGAGGTTCGCCAGCGCGTCGGCCGCACGGAGCTTGCGTTGATTGGCCGACGCCGCGATGTCGAAGCGTCCCGGGATGAGTTCGGAGCGAGCCGATTCCGGTTGCCCGGCACCCACCCGGTACTTCCCGGACAGCCAGCCGGCCGCGAGCGGCCCGTACGACAGCACGCCGACCCCGTACTTCTGGACGGTCGGGAACACCTCACGCTCGACGCCACGCACCAGCAACGAGTACGGCAGTTGCTCGGTGTGGGGTGCGATCAGCCCGTACCGCTCGGCCAGCCAGTGCGCCTCCACCTGCTGATGCGCCGGAAACACCGAGGTCCCGTAGTACAGGATCTTGCCCTGGCGGATGAGGTCGTTGAGTGTCTGGAGCGTCTCCAACAGCGACGTCGCAGGGTCTGGTCGATGGGCCTGGTACAGATCGATCCGGTCGGTCCCGAGACGGCGCAGACTGTCCTCCACGGCGCGGGTGATCCAGCGTCGGGAGTTGCCCGCCTGGAACGGATTGTTCCCGATCGTGCCGTGGAACTTGGTGGCCAGGAACAGGTCGTCACGGCGTCCGGCGATCGCCTTGCCGACGACTTCCTCGGTCACGCCCTGCGCGTACACGTCGGCGGTGTCGACCGAGGTGATCCCGGCGTCGAGGGCGGAGTGGATGATCCGGATGCTCTCGTCTTCCTCCTGCCATCGTCCGAAGTTCATGGTGCCGAGGGTGAACGGGGTGATGGGGACCCCGGTACGGCCCAGGGTGCGGGTGACCTCGATGGTCATGGGGTGCCTTTCACTGCGTGATCGGTGCGGGTGGGGTGGGTGGTGATCAGAAGAGTCCGGTGGTCGGCGGCTCCTCGCCGGTCAGGTGCCAGGCGCCGGCGACGGCCGCTTTCCATTGGCGCGGATTGTGATTGGCGGCGGTGCGCGCGTTGCGCCAGTGCCGGTCGAGGCCGAGGTCGCGGTCGGTGATGGAGGCACCTCCGACGTCGAAGAGCAGTTCGGCTGCGCGCAAGGATGATTCGATGGCCACCACGCCTGCCTGTGCGACCGTCACCGCAGCTGCGGCTCCGGCTCGGCGCGCGTCATCTCCCGTTCGGCCCTGCACGTCGGCGACGGCGTCGGCTCCGAGCAGCACGACGGCGCGCGCAGCCTGGGCGCGGGCGGCGATCTCGCCGACGGTCACACGCACATACGGATCGTCGACACTCTTCTCGGCGGTGCTGTGTTTGATGGGTCGGGCCTTCTCGCGGACGAACCAGGTGGCATCGTCGAGAGCGCGGGCGGCGATCCCTGCTTGTACCGCAGCGAGATACAGCTGGGCGAAAGCGCCCTGCCATGGGTTGTCGGGGCCCGGATTGTCGGCAAGTACCACTTCGTCATCGGACACGTGCACGCCGTCGAGGATCGTGGTGCCGCTCTGGGTGAGCCGTTGGCCGATGGCGTCGAAGTCGTCGAGACGCTCGACACCGGGTCGGTCGGTGGGCACGGTGAAGCGCAGCACGGCGCCGTCGTCGGTGCAGGCCTGCGCGGAGAAGTACGACGCGTACAGACCGCCGGTGGAGTAGTACTTGCGGCCGTTGATCACGTAGCCGTCGTCGGTGCGGGTCGCGGTGGTCGCGACGCTGCCGCCTGCTCCCCCGTTGCGTTCGTTGGCCGTTCCGGCGAACAGCGCACCACTGCGTAACCTGGCCAAGCTGACCTCGCGGAACGGGAGATCGTGGCGTCCGGCGACTTGATTCGCGAGCAAGAAGGTGCCGCGAAGTGCCTGGGCCACATTGGAGTCGGCGCGGGCGATGTCGATGATCACCTCCACGACATCGCGGACCGATCCGCCGGCCCCGCCCTCTTCTCGCGCGATCCCGGTCAGCGCGACCCCGGCCTCGGCGAGGGCGCGCACGTCGTCGAATGCGAAGTCCCGAGCGTCCTCCCGGGCCCGCGCGGACGCCGCGAGCCGCGCCAGGATCGGTACGATCGCCGACCGAATGCCGCTCGGTGTCAACGTGGTTCGCGGTCCGAGATCAAGTGCCGTCATCGAACGTACTCCTCGGCGGCGGGGAGACCGAGCGTCTCCCGAAGATACTGTGGCGTGGTCCGGTCGGATTTTCGGACGATGTCTTCGAGGGTGCTGATCGTGTCGTCGACACCTTCGTGCGCAGCGAGCACGACACCGCTGACCGTGCTCGATGCCAGAGCTGCCCGCACGGTGTCGGGATCGTCGATGCCGATGCGGCTCAGTATCGCGACCTCCCGCCGAGGGCGTCCGGCGCGCGCGAGCGCATCCGCCAGCGCCGATTCGGCGTCGCCGATCCCGGCATGGTCGACGATGACCGCGTCGGCGACACCCGCGATGCGGTCCCACCCCACCGCGTCGGCGTTGTCGGCGAGCAGCACCGGACGGCCCTGCGGCGACGACGGACCGTCCAGCGGCCCGGCAACACGATAGAAGACGCCGTCGTGGCCGATGGGCCGGATGAGCGCGTCGTCGGCGACGATTCCCGCCGCCTGGTCACCCCGGAGTGCTTCCGCGGGAAACGACTTCCACAGCGCGGCGAGGATCTCCGCGTATTCCGCCCAGCGCGACGCCGAGTCGGAGTCGGCGCTGTCCGGTCGCGGTGCGGCCGGATCGCTGACCTCGTCGCCGACACCGGTCCGCAGCGTCAGGCCCACGCGTCCGCCGGTGGCCCGATCGATGGACAGCACCCGTCGAGCCAGGTTGTAGGGCGCGTTGTGGGTGGTCGCGACATCGACCAGATAGCTGATCCGCCGATACTCCCCCGCCAGGTACGCCCCGACGACCGACGGATCGAGCGTCGGCACACCGCCTGCACGATCGACCAGCCGGATCGCGTCGATCCCGGACGCCTGTGCCGCCGCCACCAACCGCTCGGCGTCGGGCAACGAGACCTGGCCCGGGCCCTCGCCCACTGCGAGTTCGAGAATGACACTCACGTTCTTCTCCTCATCGGAACTCCTCGGATCGGCGTCCCCACCGATCCCTATGTCATTGGGCACTGACAAGGGTTTTCGGTGCCTCGCGCCGGATCGGCGGCACCGGTAGACCCAGGTGGCCGCGCAGGGTGTCCGACTCGTAGTCGGTGCGGAACAGTCCCCGCCGCTGCAGTTCCGGAACGAGGTGATCGGCGAAGTCGTCGAATCCGGAAGGCAGGACGTCGGGCATGACGTTGAAGCCGTCGGCGGCACCGGCGCGGAACCAGCGTTCGATGTCGTCGGCGATCTGCTCGGGTGTGCCGACGACGATCCGATGACCTCCGCCGCCGGAGAGCTTCTTGAGAAGCCCCCCGAGAGTGGGGTTCTCGCGGTCGATGATCTCCCGCACCACCCGATAGAAGGTTTGCGAGCCGCCCGCCTCGTCCGCGTCGACGAGCAGTTCGCGGGGAATCGGCTCGGCGTCGTCGAGCCCTTCGAGAGAGAAGCCCAACTGGCCGGAGAGTCGTTGGCGGGCATAGGCATCGGGAAGCAGGGCATCGAGGGTCTCACGGCGCTCGAATGCCTCGGCCTCGGTGCTGCCCAGCACCGTCGACAGTCCCGGCAAGACCACGATCTCATCCGGATCGCGCCCGAACGATGCTGCACCGGTGCGCAATTCCGTACGGAAGGCCCGCGCCGAGTCGATGTCCTGATCGGCGGAGAAGATCACCTCGCCGACCCGGGCGGCCAGACGTTTGCCGTCACTGGACCCGCCGGCCTGCACCACCACGGGACGGCCCTGCGGCGACACGAGCCGGGTACGCGCCGCCCATTCGGCGACCACCCGGTCGACGAAGTCGGCGGCGCGTTGGTAGCGCAGGGCGTGGTCCGGTTCGGCGTCGCGACCGAAGTTGCGGGCCGCGACCGGTCCGGCGGTGGTGACCACGTTCCACCCGAACCGACCACCACTGAGATAGTCGAGATCGCCGAGACGCCTGGCCAATTCGTCGGGGTCGTTGTACGACGACGACAGCGTGCCGATCAGTCCGATGTTCTCCGTCTGCGCGGCGATACGCGCCAGCACCGACGTCGGCTCCAAATTGTTGCCGGTGCGATGGCGGATGCTGGGATCGAGAAGCGGCCCGTCGGCCAGGAAGACGGCGTCCAAACGTGCCTGTTCGGCCTTGTGGGCGATCGAGGTGTAGTGCTCGATGCGGTAGGCAGAGAGGCCGTCGGTGTTCGGAAATCGCCAGGAACCGCCGAAGACACCGGCATTGAGGATGTTGACGTTGAGATGCAGTTGCCGGGTCATGAGTTGTCCTTGAGGTGGTGGAGGTAATAGCCCGATACCGGGGCGGTGCCGTTGACCCGGAAGTCGCCGACCACGCGCGCCTTGTAGATGACCGGGTTGTGCGACGCCAGGGTTCGCGCGTTACGCCAATGCCGGTCGAGGTGAACGCCGTTGCGGACCGTCGACGAGCCACCGGCGTCGAATGCGCGCGACGCCGCCTCGAGCACGGCATCGATCACCCCGACCTGAGCTGTCGACGTGGTCAGGTACGCCCGCGCGAAGGCGTCCTCGGACCCGGCGTCGTGCGCCGACTCGAGGGCGGCTGCCGCGGTCTGCGTGAGCGACGACGCGGTCAACACGGCGAC
>NZ_MVPX01000391.1:0-10118 GCF_002043085.1 Gordonia sp. i37
GGCCGCCGCATCCTGCGTCAGGGCGTGGCGGCTGGTCCGCGTCCGGGCGCGCACCACATCGACGGTGTCGGCGACGAGATTGCGGGCGATACCGGTGAGGTTGGCCAGGTGCACGAGCTGCACGAACGAATCGAGCCCCCGCAGCGAATCCCGGTAGCGGCCGATCTCACCGTGCGGCTCGACCGGTACGTCGGTGAGAACGGTCGTGCCACTGCCGGTTTGCCGCTGTCCGATACCGTCCCAGTCGTCGACGTGCTCGACCCCGGGATGGCGGGCGTCGATCACCACGAAGCTCCGCGTGTCGTCGTCGCCGAGGGCCGCGGTGCGGATGTAGTCGGCGAAACGCGTTCCGGTGGAATAGAACTTGGTACCCGAGACCACTCGCTCGCCGGACTCGGTGCGACGCACGCGGGTGGTGATCACTCCCCACCCCTCGCCGTCACCGAGGCCGGCGACCTGCGCCGAGGGTTCGGATTGTGCGTTGCCGAACACCGCACCTCGCCCGATCTTCGTCAGCCAGTATCGCCGGATGTCGGGATCTGCCTCCGCGCGCAGGATCTCGGTGGTGGTGAAGTGCCCCCGCCAGATCTGCGGCACGTTGGAGTCGGCCTCGCCCGCCTCGGCGAGAAGTGCGGCCAGTGTCGGCAGGTCGATGTCGAAGCCGCCGAATTCGCGCGGCACCCGAAGACGGCCGAATCCGGCGTCGGCGAGTTCGCGGATCAGGGCGTACGGGTGCTCGTGGTGCAGGTCGCGGTCGCCGACACCGACGGCGAGTCGGGCCAGTACCGAACGGATCCGCACCAGTGCCTCCGACAGCGAGCCGGGCGTGATGTCCGACGGTGCCGTGTCGGGTGAGGTGGTGGCGTCGTGCACTGTCATGAGCGGGGTCCTCCCGAGACGGTCGTCACTTGCGGTGCAGCCTGGTCGAGTTCGCTTCCGGCGATGGCGGTGAGCAACCGCACCGTGTAGGCATCGGTGGGGCTGTGGAACACCTGCTCGACGGTTCCCTGCTCGACGATCGCACCGTGACGCATCACCACCACCCGGTCCGAGAGTGCGGCGACGGCGGCGAGATCGTGAGAGATGAACACATAGGTCAATCCACGTTCGCGTTGGAGCCGGTCGAGCAGCGCGAGGATCTGTGCTGCCACCGAGACGTCGAGCGCCGAGATCGGCTCGTCGAGCACCAGGATCTTGGGCTCGAGGACCAGCGCACGGGCGATCGCCACACGTTGTCGTTGGCCGCCGGAGAGTTCCCGCGGGTGACGATCGATGAAATCGGCAGGGAGCGCCGCGGATTCGAGCGCCGCCGCGACCCGCTCGCCGAACACATGGCGCCGGGCGCGCTTACTGTGCCGTGCCCACCATGCGGCGTCGGCGAAGGCGAGGAAGGGTTCGGCCACCACGTCGAACACGTCGAATCGGGGGTCGAAGGAGGAGTACGGGTTCTGATAGACGATCTGGATATCTCGGCGCAACGGCCGAAACCCTCGACGGCCCAGTGCGGTGACGTCGTTCCCCAGCACCGACACCCGGCCCGCGGTGGCGGAGGTGAGTCCGGTGAGAACCCTGGCAGTGGTGGTCTTTCCGCTGCCGGATTCGCCGACGATCGACACCGTCTCCCCCGCCCGCACCGAGAACGAGATGCCGTCGACGGCCGCGAAGTCACCGAACTCCTTGCGGAGGTCTTCGACGTCGATGAGGGTTTCGGCATCGACCGGGACGGCACGGCGATCCGCGCGCAGGGACAGCCGCGAAGGGACGCTGGCGAGCAGTCGGCGCGTGTAGTTGTGGCGGGGGTCGGCGATCACCTCGGCGGTCGGACCGAATTCGACGATCTGCCCCTGGTGCATCACTCCGATCACATCGGACCGGTCGGCGGCGACACCGAGGTCGTGGGTGATGAGAACGATGCTCGTCGACGATCGTTCCCGCAACGTGTCGATCAGATCCAGGACCTGCTTCTGTACCGTCACATCGAGCCCCGACGTCGGCTCGTCGGCGATGATGAGGTCCGGGTCGCCGGCCACCGCGGCGGCGATGAGTACGCGCTGACGCATGCCGCCGGACAGTTCGTGCGGGTATTGCCCGTAGCGACGTTCCACCTCGGTGAAGCCGACCAGTTCGAACAGCTCGTGTACCCGTTCGCGTCGTGCGTCGGCATCGAGATCGGTGTGCAGACGCAGTACGTCCTCTACCTGATGCCCAACGCGCCGAACCGGATCCAGCGACACGGTGGGGTCCTGGGGGATCAGCGAAACGGTACGGCCGCGAAGGTCACGCCACTGTTTGCCGGTGAAGGTGGTGAGCTCGTGGCCGCGAAAGGTGATCGATCCGGCGGTGATCTCCCCGTTCTCGGGGAGTAGACCGAGGATGGCGTGGCCGGTGGTCGTCTTGCCCGAACCCGACTCGCCGACGAGGGCGAGCACCTGACCGGGTTGGACGTCGAAGCCGATGTCGTGCACGACGTCGTGCAGTTCACGTTTGACGCGGTAGCCGATCGAGAGTCCGCGCACCGACAGGACCGGGGTGGTCATGAGGCGCTCCGTTTCGCGAGATGACGGGAGATGTGGTTGGTGGACAACACGACCGCCACGATGGTGAGCGCGGGGTACAGGGTGAGCCAGCCGCGGGTGGCGATGTACTTGCGGCCGTCGGCGACCAACAGTCCCCACTCGGGTGCCGGTGGCTGCTGACCGAGTCCCAGGAAACTCAGCGAGGCGATCCAGATGATCGCGATACCCAACTGCACGGTGATCAGCGAGATGGTGGGGGTCACAGAATTCGGGAGCACGTGGCGGATCAGGATCGTCGACGAGCGGGCACCGCTGGAGACCGCAGCCTCCACGTAGTTGCTGGTGCGCACCTTGAGGACCTCCGCGCGGGTGAGCCGGGCAAAGGTGGCTGCGGAGGTGAGACCCACTGCGAGAGCGGCGGGTACGAGCCCGGTGCGCCCGGTTTGTGCGCTGTACACCACCACGATGGTTATGGCGAGGAGGAATCCGGGGATGGACAGGACGACGTCGATCAGGCGCATCGCGGCGGAGTCGGTGATCCCACCGAACCAGCCCGCCACCGCGCCGAGGACAGAACCGACGAGCACTGCGACCGCCACGGCGAGACTGGCGCCGAGCAGCGAGGCCCGCGACCCGTACACGGTGCGCGCGTAGAGGTCTCGGCCCAGCAGGTCGGTGCCGAACCAGTGGTCGGCGGACGGGGGTTGCAACCGGGCGGTGTTGTCGATCGCGATCGGGTCGTAGGAGGTGAAGATCCCGGGCACGATCGCCCAGGCGATCGCGAGGGCGAACACGGCGACCGCCAGGACCAGGCCCCAGTGCCCACGAACCCACCGCAGTGTGCGTCGACCGCGTGACTCCGATTGTGCGGCAGCACCGTTCGGCACCTGCGGGCTCGCCGGCCGGGATGATGTCGTGCGGATCGTCGACGGTGTCGTCGCGGGTCCATTCGGTTCGAGAAGCGTCATGGCATTGCCACCTCCGCGGGCAGGGTGTGGCGCCTGGCCGACGGCGCGTCTTTCGTGGCGGAGACCCGCGTGGTCGGGACCGATCTGGGCCGCGTGCGCCGTGCGCGCGTGGCGGAGGTGGTCACGAGGATGCGCGGATCGAGGAACGGGTAGGCGATGTCGACCAGGAGGTTGGCCACCACGTAGATGGCCGCGGCGATGATGACGACTCCGGACACCACCGGCAGGTCCTGGGTGTTCACCGCGACCATCACGAGTTGACCGAGACCCGCACGGGCGTAGACAGCCTCGGTGACCACCGATCCCGCGATCAGTTCACCGCAGGCCAGACCCAGGAGAGTGAGCACCGGCAGCGACGCATTACGCAGGACGCCGCGGCCGAAGATGTAGCGCTCTCCTGCTCCGCGCGCGGCCAGCACGTGGACGAACGGCTGCCCCCGCGTCGTCGCGATCGATGACGCGAACACCTGCGACAAGGGCGCCGCCACCAGGATGCCCAACGTGAATGCCGGTGCGATCAATGCCGTCAGGCTCCCGTTGTCGGACGCCGGGATCAGGTGCAATCGAAAAGAGAACACCTGCAACACGAGAATGCCGATGACGAAGGTCGGCACGGACGCGAAGAACGGCGGAAGCCCTTGCAGTGCACCGCGTAACCAGGGCCAGGGCGCATAATTGATCGCCACCGCGACCACCGCCGCGATGAGCAAGCCGAAAACCAGTGCCAACGCCGTCAATTGGAGTGTGGCCGGCAGAGCCGCGGCGAGCATCTGGCTGACCGGCGTCCCGGTGGTCAGCGAGTATCCGAGGTCACCGTGCAGAACCCCGCCGAGCCCACTCAAGTACTGCTGCCACAGCGGGCGGTCGATGCCGTAGTAGTCGAGAAGGGTTTTGGCTGCCTCCGGTGTCAGCTGCGCCTCCGGGTCGGCGATCTTGTTGTGGACCGCGTCGCCGGGGAGCGCGCTGAGCAGGATGAATGCGAGGGTGTAGGCGGCCAGCAGGACCAGAACGGACTGGCCCACCCGCCTCAGGATGTAGTGACGCATGATGACCTCGTCGGTTACTGGCTCAGCCAGGTGTCGTAGAGCCAGGAGCGGCCGGTGGATTCGGTGCCGAATCCATGGACATTGGAGGCCAGGCCGAAGACCTGGGTCTCGTCGTAGAGCGGGATGGAGTAGCCCTCACCGAAGATGCGGTCCTCGATCGCCGCGATGGCGGCCTTGCGCTTGGCGGGATCGAAATCGGCGGACTGCGCGTCGAGCAACTGGTTGAGCGTGGTGTCGGGCCGGTAGTTGCCGGTCACGTTCTGCCGGTCGGTCTCATAGGCGGTACGCAACACGCCGGGATCGGCCGTCGAGGTCTGGCCCTGACTGAAGTACCAGTCCTTGCCCGACGCCAGCTGCGCCTCGTAGTCCGTCACCGACGGACTGGTGAGGGTGACCTCGACACCGGCCTTCTTCCATTGCGACTGAACGACTTCCAACACCGATTGCGATACCTGGTAGTAGGGTGCGATGCGGATGGGGAAGCTCAGCCGCTTGCCGTCCTTGACGCGGATCCCGTCCGCGCCCGGCTTCCAGCCGGCGTTGTCGAGCAGCGATTTGGCCTTGGCGAGGTCATAGGTGAGGTACCTCGAGGAGTCCGCCCGCAGCGGTGTGCCCTTCACCAGCGCGCTGGTGGGGATGGGGTAGCTCGGCGAGAGTGCGGTCTTGTTGATCTCGTTGCGATCGGTCGCCGCCTGCAACGCCAGGCGCACGTTCTTGTCCTGGGTCGGCGCGGCCGGATCGGCCAGATAGACGGTCAGGTCGTTGGTCTCGCCCTGCACCGGCACCGCGATGAGTTGGCCACCGCCGGAGCTGACGGTCTGCTCGTCGTACGGCGCGATGTTGCGGGAGATCTGCGCTTCGCCGGACTGAAGTGCACCGACCCGGGTGCCGGCTTCGGGAACGGTCTTGAACACGACGCGCTCCAGGTAGGCCTTGCCCGAATGGCCCGATCCCTCGGGTGCCCAGTTGTAGTCGTCGCGACGTTTGAGGGTGATGCCGGTGGTGCCGTTGACCGAGTCGACGACGAACGGCCCGGTACCGACGATGTTCTGGGCTTCGCTCTGCCCGTTGAGATCCCGCTCCAGATAGGACTTTCCGAGAATCGAACTGGTCCGATAGTTCGAGAGGATCTGTAGGAATCCGGCATTGGGTTTGGACAGCTTGACGACGACGGTGTGCGGATCGACCACATCGGTTCCGACGTAGTCCGACCAGAACGGATCCTTGGTGATGCCGAGACGCTCGTCTCCGTTGCCGTGCTGATCGAAGTTGGCTTTGACGATCGCTGCGTCGAACGGTGTTCCGTCGCTGAAGGTGACGCCGTCGCGGAGCGCGAAGGTGTAGGTCAGGTGGTCGTCGCTGATCTGCCAGGACTTGGCCAGCCAGGGCTTGAAGTCACCGGTTTTCGGGTCCTGCCAGACGAGGCGTTCGGTGAGATTGTCGGTGACCTGACTGTTCGACCAGATGGAGTTGGTCGAGGTCCATGCGGTGTACTGCACCGGGTCGTAGAACGTGAGCGTGCCACCGGACACCGGTGGACCGGAGGCGTCCGAGGACGTCGACGCCCCGCTGCCGCAGGCGGCCAGCACCGTCACTGCGGCGAGGGTTGCTGCCGACGCCGCCAGCAGACGGCGAAAACTTGTGGTGGTCAAGGAAATCTGTCCTCTCGAGACATGACTGAAGACATGCGGGGATGGGGAAGTGGTTGTGCAGAAGCCAACCACCCGCGGCGGCGACCGTCATCTGTTCGGGTCAGGCTGAATGCAACGAGATCATCGGCGCTGGGGCGCAGTACTTTTCGTGATGACTCCGCGAAAGGACTTCGATGCCTGCAATCACCGCCGCGCAATCGAGCATCCCCCGGCCAGATCGGGTGGCCGCCGACGAGGTCGACGATGCCGATCAGATCCCCTTCGTCACAAGGGTTGCCGACTATGCCAACACTGTGTTGCGCCCGTACGGTCTGCAGGCCGATCGGGACGGCGTACCACCACAACGGGTTGCCGAGTTCGCCGACGTCAAGCTCTTGAATCATCTTGCGCCCAAGGAGTTCGGCGGGGCGGCGCTGTCACGTGCCGCCGACCGTCGGGTACACGAGATCCTCTCCGGCGCCTGCCTCAACACGTGGTTGGTCTGGGCGCAACATGCCCCGATCGTCGGTCGGCTTGCCAAGGAGTACGCCCGCGGGGTCGAGGTCTCGCAGCGCGCGAGCGACGTGCTGTCGGGGCGTCTTCTGGTGGGTGCGGCCATCAGCGACGTCCGGCGCTTTCCCGACCACTTCGTCGAGGCCACCCGCGTCCGAAACGGCTGGCGCCTGAACGGAACCGTCTCCTGGTTCAGCGGTTGGGGTCTGAACTCCGCGGTGTTCGTCGCGGCGGTCGAACCCTCGAGCCGCTCGGTCATCACGTCGCTGATCCCGATCGATCACCACGTCACCGCGAGCGCCCTCGGACTGAGCGCGCTCGGCGGCAGCCGCACGCAGCGGGTTCACCTGAGTGATGCGCCGGTCGCCGACGCCGACGTCATCTCGGTGCAGCCGCTCGACGAGTGGCGTCGTGAGGACGTCGACACCGTCAGCGACGCACGGCCCCAGCATTTCGGGCTCGCCGCTCGGGTCATCGATGAGCTCCGTGCCGAACGCGAGCCGATCGCCCGCGAGATCGCCGAAACATGGGCGCCGCGGATCGCGCAGATCCGTGCCGACGCCTACGGGCTGTCGGACGAGGCGATCGCGGCCGGCACCGGGCCGCATCGCACGCAGGAGCGGCTCGCGGTGAAAGCCGCGAGCGGCGAAGCACTCTCGACATTGACCCGCGCTCTGCTCATCGCGCGATCCGGGCACGGCATCGGGCTCGACGACACCGCGCAACTACATGCCCGCTCGGCATTGTTCGTTCTCGTACAAGGGCAGAACGCCGACGTTCGCAGAGCCCAGCTGACCCATCTGAACCTCCTTGACGCACCCACGAAATCGAAAGACTCATGAGCGAATTCCTCTGGTACATCCCGAATCAGATCGATCCCGGACACCGGGGCGACGACACCGTCGCCGATCACAACACTCTCGATACGCTGACCCGGCACGCCACCGCGCTCGAACGCAATGGATGGCAGGGTGCACTGATCGGCACCGGGTGGGGTCGCCCCGACACCTTCACCGTCGCCACCGCGCTCGCCGCACGCACCACGACCTTCGAGCCGCTCGTCGCGGTCCGTCCCGGTTACTGGCGTCCGGCGAACTTCGCCACCGCCGCAGCCACTCTCGACCACCTGACCGGCGGACGCCTGCGCATCAACATCGTCTCCGGCAAGGACGATCTCGCCGCGTACGGGGACTCCGACGGCGATCAGGCCGCCCGGTACGCCCGCACCCGCGAGTTCATCGAACTGGTGCGCAGGTTGTGGACCGAGGAGAATGTCACCTATCGCGGTGACTATTTCGGGGTGGAGAATTCGACGGTGGTGCCACGCATCTCCTCGCGGCCCGGCCGGGCTCACCCTCGTATCTACTTCGGAGGTGCATCGGAGGCCGCCGAACGGGTGGCCGCCGAACAGGCTGACGTCCAACTGTTCTGGGGTGAACCACTCGACGGCGTCGCCGAGCGGATCGCGCGCCTCAAGCGCCTGAGCGAGGAGGTCGGGCGTCAGCATCCGCCGTTGGAGTTCGGTCTACGGATCACCACCTTCGTGCGTGACACCACCGAGCAGGCGTGGGACGAGGCACAGGAGAAGGTCCGGAGTTTCGCCGACCGCGGCGCCTACGGCCAGAACCCGCACCGCAAGGTCGCCGTCGGCCAGCAGCGATTGTTCGAACTCGCTTCGCGCGGTGAAGTTCTCGACGACAACCTTTATACGACGCCGGGGAAATTCGGCGGTGGCGGTGCGGCCACCACGTGGCTGGTGGGCTCGGCCGAGGACGTGGCCAAGTCGCTGCGCAAGTACCAGGATCTCGGCATCACCCACTTCGTGCTGTCGGACACCCCGTATCTGCGCGAGATCGAACGACAGGGCAGCCAACTCCTGCCGCTGCTGAGAGGATGACGGCAGAAGCCCTCTGCCCCAGCGCCGAATCGCCTGCCGCCACCCTCGACCGCCGCCTGCTGATCGCCGTGTTCGCCGTGTCGAACACGGTGGCCTATGTGGTGCTGATCCAGATCCTGCCCGTCATCATCGACAACATGGCCGACGATCTCGGTGTGTCCCGCACCGCGGTGGCCGGGGCGTCGACGATCTCCACGTTGATGGGTGCGTTGGCGGCGTTTCCGATCGGTCGCCTCATGGATCGTCACGGCGGTCGGATGATGATGACCGCGGGCTCGCTGATCGGTGTGGGTGCCGCGGTGATGTGGTCGCAGGCAACGTCGCTGGCCGTGCTGTATGCGGCGTTCGTCTTCGTCGGCCTGGCGATCGCGATGTCGACGTACGAGGCGGCGTTCGCGGTGATCGTGGTGGCCACCGACGCGCCTCACCGGGACCGGACGATCCTGGCGGTGACGATGATCGCCGGACTGTCGACCTACCTCGTCTATCCGGCGCTCGGGTGGATGAATACCGAATGGGGCTGGCGGACCACACTTCTGGTACTCAGTGCGATCTTGTTGGTGACCGCGGTCCCAGGTCATCTGATGGTGATCCCGTCGCGAGAACGGCACCGGAGTCGGGTACAGCGCCGAACGGGGGTGCCCGTCGGTGCAGCGTTTCGGCAGCGCCGGTTCTGGTTGTTGTTGATCGCCTTCGTCGGGCAGGCCGGATCGGTGGCCGCGTTCCTGTTGCTGGTGATCTCCTATCTGCTGTCGGTGGGGCACTCGATGTGGATCGCCACCTCGATACCGGTGTCCATCGGTGCGATGCAGATCCTGTCGCGACTGGCGTTGGTCACCGTGCTGCGCGGCGTCGCGCTGACACCGGTGGCGTGTGGGGCGTTCGCGATCCAGGGCCTGGGTTTGATGCTGCTGCCGCTGGCCGGTCTCTCGGTTCCGGTGACCCTGCTGTGTGTCTCCGCCGTCGGCATCGGGCAGGGCGTCGGGGTGATCGCGCGGCCGTCGATCATCGCCGACAACTTCGGTGTCGCCCACTTCGCCAGTGTGCTGGCCGCCATCACCGTGCCGATGGCGTTGGCCCGTGCGGCGTCGCCGCTGATGGGCGCATGGCTGGGCGACTGGCGGTTCCTGGTGATCTGCGGCGCGTCGGCCCTTGTGGCGTCGGCGGCTCTGCTCCCCCTGCTGCGCGGCGGCCGGGTCAGTGCAGACTCGCCGTGACGACCTCGGCCAGGTACGCCGGTCCCGTCACATTCGCAGCATGTCCCTGTCCCGAGAGTATTTGGTGTGCAACGACATCGGGTAGCACATCGCCGAGTTCTGCCAGTCGTCGGTGCAGGTGTCGTGGGCTGTCCTCGCCCTCGATGAAGGTCACCGGCAGCGTGACCGTGCGATAGCGGTCGACGCCGACGCCGAGGCCGTCGATGGCCTCGGTGTCGGCGAGTTGCCCGGCTGCGTGGCGGGTCATGTACTCGGCCGTGGGGGGGTTGTCCAACAGATGCATCACCAGGTGGTCGGGCATGCCGACGATGTCGCGCAGATGGATCCGCA
>NZ_MVPX01000392.1:0-18184 GCF_002043085.1 Gordonia sp. i37
CGGTGACCACCCCGACGCGACGTCGATGGAAGCTCTCGGGTTTGCCGAACAGCCGAATGTCGGTCTCCGGCACGGCAAGTGCTCGTGCGACGTTCTCGAAGCCGATCGCCTTCTCGTCGAGCTGACCGTAGATCACCGCCGACGCCCCCGGCGAGGCCAGCGTCACGTCGACCGGCAGCCCGAGGATGGCGCGTGCGTGCATCTCGAATTCGCTGAGTCGCTGGGTGGCCAGGGTGACCAGACCGGTGTCGTGCGGGCGCGGACTGACCTCGGAGAAATAGACGTCGTCGCCCTTGACGAATAGTTCGACGCCGAAAATGCCACGGCCACCGATCTTTCCGTCGCCGAGCGCGGTGGCGATCCGTGCGGCTATCGAGGTTGCGGCACCCAGCGCATCGGTGGTCATCTCGTGCGGTTGCCAGCTCTCGACGTAGTCGCCGTTGACCTGCTTGTGCCCGATCGGCGCGCAGAAGTGGGAGGTCAGTCGTCCGGTTGCCGGGTCGATGGCACGCACGGTGAGCAGTGTGATCTCGAAGTCGAAATCGACCCAACCCTCGACGATCACGCGTTCACCGGCGACGCGCCCACCCGTGGTCGCGCGCTGCCAGGCGGATTCGATGTCGGCGGCGCTCTTGAGAACGGTCTGCCCCTTACCCGACGACGACATGACCGGCTTCACCACACACGGGTAGCCGATCTGCTTGACCGCCACGGTCATCTCGTCGAGCGACCCGGCGAACAGGTACGGCGACGTCGGCAACCCGAGGTCCTCGTCGGCCAGTCGACGGATGCCCTCGCGGTTCATCGTTGCGATCACCGCCGACGCGGTCGGGATGACCTCGGCCAGCCCCTTCTTCTCGACTGTTCCGAGCGCCTCGGTCGCGATGGCCTCGATCTCGGGCACCACATAATGCGGGCGATACCTCTCCACCAGCGCGAGCACCGCGTCGCCGTCGGTCATGTCGATGACCTCGGCGTGATGGGCCACCTGGTGACCGGGAGCGTTTTCGTAGCGATCCACCGCGACCACCTCGACGCCGAGTCGCTGGAAGGCGATCACGAGTTCTTTGCCGAGTTCGCCGGCACCGAGCACCATCACCCGGGTCGCGGTCGGCGACAACGGTGTCCCGAGGATGTCGGGCGGGCCGACCGGTACGGACGCGGGCCGACGAACCGCCTGCACCTGCGTGGGCGCCTGGGCGACCGCGTCCGGCTTCTGCAATCCGACGGCGGGCTCACCCACCGGCTCGCCCCCCGGCACCGGCACCGCGACCACCGGCGCCTGCACGGACGACGACGGCGCAGATGACGACGGCGCGGACGACGACGGCAACTCCTGCGGGGACGGCGCGTCGGGACGCGAAGGCTCCTCAGAGGCGGCGCTGCTCTCGGTGTTCGAGGTCATTCTGTGGATTCTACGTGGCACCCGATCGGTGGGTCATCCACACCGCGCACGGTCGGCACCACTCGATACACGGCTGTGACCTGCGCGGACACCGGCCGACGATAGGTTCAGCCGACCACCTGATGGATGTAGCACCACCGCCAGAGTTCACCGGGTTCCGCCGAACGCATGACAGGATGCCCCGACGAGTGGAAGTGCGCGGTCGCGTGTCGGCGTGGCGAGGAGTCACAACACGCCACGTGCCCGCACTCCAGACACTTGCGCAGATGCGACCAGTGGTTCTCCCCGATGGCCATGCAGTCCTCGCACTCGTCGGTGTGTCCGGCAGCTGCGGCCGGATCGGTCGCGGGGTCGAGACCGATCTCGGCGAGTTCGGGACACCGCCCCGACGGGGTCGACGGCTGCGCCTTGGTCTCGGTGGTGCGGGAACGACGTCCTAACAGTGCCATGTGCCCATTATCGTCGCCCGGTAGGTTCAGGCGGGTGAGTGCATCACTCCTGCTGGTGGCCGCGGTATCGCTCGCGATCGCCGCCCTGTGCCGTCACTTCGGTTTGTCGGCCCCTCTGGTGTTGGTGGCGGTCGGCCTCGGGATCTGTTGGATCCCCGGGCTCCCCGACGTCGGACTCGACCCCGAGTTCGTGCTGTTCGTCATCCTGCCGCCGCTGCTGTACTCGGCCGCGCAGGACAGCTCGTATCAGGAGATCCGGGCCAACCGACGCGCCATCGGGCTGCTCGCGGTCGGGTTGCCACTGTTCTCGACGATCCTGGTAGGACTCGTTGCATGGGCTCGCATCCCCCATGTCCCGCTTGCTGCGGCGCTGGTTCTGGGTGCGGTCGTCGCTCCGCCGGACGCGGTGTCCGCGCAGGCGATCGGACGCCGCGTCGGATTGCCCCGTCGCATCATGACGCTGCTGGGCGGGGAGAGCCTGCTCAACGATGCAACCGCCCTCACCGCCCTTCGGGTCGCCCTCGCCGCGGCCATCGGCGCCACCACGACGGTGGTCAACGGCGTCTCCATGTTCCTGCTCGCCGCGGTGGGCGGTGTCGCGGTGGGGCTGGCGATCGGCTACCTGACCGCCCGCGTCCGCGACTGGCTGACCGACCCGACGATGGAAACGGCGATCGGGATCATGGTGCCCTTCGGCACCTACTTCATCGCCGAGGAACTGCATTCCTCCGGGGTGATCGCGGTGGTCACGGCCGGCCTGTTCCTCGGACAACGCTCCGTCCGACTCGGCTACGCCACCCGCATGCAGGACGACGCCGTGCGCCGATCCATCGACGCCATCCTCGAGGCGTTCGTCTTCCTGCTCATCGGTTTGCAACTGCCCGAACTGATCCGCGGGCTCTCCGGCCAGTCGTGGACACAGATCACCATCGACGCGGCCATCGTCCTCGCCGTCGTCATCGCGGTCCGCTTCCTCTGGGTGTTTCCGGCCACGTATCTGCCGCGGGTGTTCTCCCGGAAGGTTCGCGACGCCGAACCGGCACCCACGCCGAGCGCGGTGTTCGTCGTCGGATGGGCCGGGATGCGCGGCGTGGTCTCGCTCGCCGCGGCGTTCTCGATCCCGCTGTACACCGACTCCGGTGAACCGTTCCCGGCGCGCGCGGAGATCCTGTTCCTGACCTTCGTGGTGGTGGTCGGCACCCTGCTGATCCAGGGCACCACCCTGCCGTGGGTGATCCGGCGTCTCGGGGTGACCGGTGACGATCCGACCGAGGAGTTGCTCGCCTACGCCGGCGCGCAGGATCGCGCGACCCGTGAGGCCGAGAATCTGCTCGACCGCATCGAAGCCGAGATGGCACCCGATGACGTCCGTCGACATCAGATCGGGTTCTTGCGCAAATGGGTCACCACACAACGCAATACGGCGTGGGAGGACCTCGGCCGGGGTCCCGAGGCGATCGGTGAGAGTCCGAACGCCGCAGGTAATCGCATCCGACTGAAGCTGGTGCGGGTGCAGCGCAAGGTGTTCATCGAGGAGCGCGACGCCGGCCGGATCGACGACGAGGTGTTGCGCAAGGCATTGCGCCGGCTCGACTTCGCCGAGGGCCTGACCGACCGCGACGACACCTGACGAGCCCCGCGCCGTCTGACCGGTTGGTCCGCTTCATCGGCATCATCGCGATAATCCCAAGTGGGACAACTGGTTCAAACGGGATGCCTGTGACTGAAGTTGTGCCGAACCGTGATGCGACCACAACCGAATCACGGGCCGACCGGCAGTAGGTTGCCGATATGAGACGCCGGATGGCCGCGGGGGCGGCAGTACTCACATGTGCCAGCGCAGCCTGGTTGGGCCTCGCAGCGCCGGCCCACGCGTGGACCACCGGCACCGCCCACGCCGGATCCGGGACGATGAGCGGCAACACGGTCACACTCTTCGGCGTCAACAACTCACCACTGGCCGGCGGACAGGGACAGTGCAGCGCCTTCGTGTATCCGATCTCGGCCCTCGGAGCACTCGAACAAGCCGCCCAGGTCGGCACGCAACGGGCAGCGGCACGCGTACAAAACCAAGGGCCGCAGGTCGATTCGCTCAACAACCAGTACGACCAGGACATGTCGGGGGTGGGCACCCCGCTGGCCGTCGCCGACACGGTCACCGTCGGCGCGACCCCCACCACCCTGCTCACCTACCAGGGCACTGCCGCCCAGTACGCCGGATACGTCGTGTGCAGCTCCACCGCCGGACAATCCAGCGATGAGGACTACACGGCCTTCCCGGTCTCCGCCTCGGCGCCCGCCACACCCTCTCCCACCGCGCCCTCTCCCACCGCCCCGACACCGTCGACCCCGGGCCACACCGACACCGACGGCGTACTGAACTCGGCGAGCAGCTGGATGAAGTGGCTGTGGGCGTGCACCCAGTCGAGCGCCGCGACCTGTGGTAACGCCCCTGCGCTGCCGGGCCTGGCGCACTGAGCACACGGGCGCACCTGAGCATTCGGGCACGCCGGCAGCTCCGGATCGCGGGCCGTCAGGATGCTTCGGACACCGGATCGCCCACCCCGACCGCCTCGTAGACGACGGTCTCCTCGGTGCGCCCGCGGAGTGTGGCATGTTCGGCCTCGCGCCACTTCTCGCGCTCGGTCGGCCGCGCGGCCTCCACGGCACGCCCGGATGCCAACGGGTGCCGCGGATTTCGTTTGGCGAGTTCGGACAGTCGCGCACTCTCGTTGACCGGGTCGCCGATCACGGTGTATTCGAAACGCTGGATCGCGCCGACGTTGCCCGCCACGACCGGCCCATGGCTGACGCCGATGCCCGCCGACAGTTCCGGCACCTCCTCGCCGAGTCGCGTGGCGATCGTTCGGGCCGCCGCCAGGGCCGCACCGGCACAGTCCGACAACGCGATCGGCGCACCGAAGATCGCGAGCACCGCGTCGCCCTCGAATTTGTTGACCAGCCCCTTGTTCTCCTCGACGGCGGCGACGATCACCCCGAAGAAGCGATTCAGGATCTCCACCACCTCGCCGGGTGAACGCTCGGCGGCCAGCGTCGTCGAACCGATCACGTCGACGAAGACCGCGGCCACGACCTTCTCGGTACCCCCGAGTTCGGGGTCGGAGGCCAGAGCGGCCTCGGCGACCTCACGTCCGACGTGCCGACCGAACAAGTCGCGCATGTGTTCTCGTTCGCGCAGCCCGCCGACCATCAGGTTGAAACCGGCCTGCAGATCACCAAGTTCGGTGCCGTCGTAGACGACCACCTCGACGTCGTCGAGTTCCCCGGCTTCCACCCGGTGCAGCGCGGTACGCACGCTGCGGATGGGGCCGATGATGCTCAGCGACGACAACAACGTCAGGATCAGCCCGGTGGCCAGGGCCGTCACTGCCAGCACCGCGACACCGACGAACATGTCGACCTTGGACGTCTCGGGCCTGAATGCTCCGAACAACACGACCAGCAGGATGCCGGTCACCGGGATCGCCGAGCCGACGAGCCACGACACGATCGCCCGGCTGCGCACCCCGCTGCGTTTGCGTCTGCGGTATCCGGCGCTGATGAGTTCGGCGGCCACCGGCCGCAGTGAGAACTCGATCAGCAGATAGGAGTTCGCGACGACCACCACCCCGCTGAGACCGACGACGAAGATCGTCTTCGGGATCAGTTCGGGATGCGGGATGCCGTAGCAGAGGGTGAAGAAGACGACCGCACCGATCCAGAGGACCGCCTGGATGCTCACCAGGCGCCACGGGGCCCGACGGGCACGCCGCGCATCGCGTTCGGTCGGCGGCCGATCCCGGATCGCCCAACGCAGATCGCGAACGACAACGATCGTGCCCCAACCGATTCCGATCACGAACGCCCCGGCGACGTAGAGCGGCAACGCGAGGAAGTTGACCCACCAGAGATCGGGCTGGAACACCGACGGCTCCGGAATCCCCACCGACGACAACGCGATGGCGATGATCGCGCCCACCAGGTTCGCGACGACAATCGACGCGGTCAGCAGCGTCTGGATGCGTAGCCGCTGTTTGAACCCGCTCTCACTGGCCGACCCGAGCAGGATCGAGCCGTAGTCGCGCCTCCCCCGCTTCGGTGCCATGGAGCTACCCTGCCATACCCGAGTCCGTCACCGGGCTGTTGTCATATGCGGGGCAGCGCCGAGCGCGCCTTGAGCGCCAGCCAGAGTTCCATGCGGTCCTCGCCGTCGTCGAGCCTGCGCCCCGACAGCGTGGCGATGCGATCGATCCGATTGCGAACGGTGTTGCGGTGCACCGACAACCGGGCTGCCGCCGGGTCCCACGCGCCGTTGACGCGCAGCCACTCCTCGAGGGTCCGCATCAGTTCGACGCGCTCGCGCTCCTCGAGTTGATCGATCGGGGCGAGCACGGCGTCGGCGAATCCGCGGAGGAGCCGTGGCTCACCGAGCCCGATGAGCAGCTCGACGGTGCGGCCCTCGCGCGCATCGACCGGCCGACCAAGGCGTTCGCTGGCGCCCACCAGCGAGCGCGCCTGGGTCAGCGACACCGGCAACGACGCCACCGCGACCGGGGCGCCCAACCCGATCGGCGTGCCGGGAGCGATCGCGGTGAGCGTCGCGAGCAGCCCGTCGGATTCGGGGTGGGCGATCTCCACGAGCCGCCCGTGCGACCGGACGAGTCCGGCCGTCAAGGAGGATTGCAGGCGGAACAGCAACGCGTCCGCATCGTGGGGTGCGGGCGCGATCACCGCCGCGACGACGAGCGTCGTCCGCCAGCCCAAGGAGTCCGCAAGCTGTTGTGCGCGTGCCGGTTTCAGGCCAGGACGAACCAGTTGGGCGAATACCGCACCTCGGCGCTGACGTTCGGGTTGGCCGGCGACGTGGCGACGTTGCACCTCCAACGCGAGCAGCGAGACGAGCACCGTCGACGAATGCCGCGCCACCGGATTGAGTTGGGCGTCCAACACGATGAACGCCAGCGCGACACCGGAGCCGACGGTGTGGATCTCTCGCCCGGCACGCAACACCCACGACTGTCCGGGCGGTTCGCGCGAGGCGGCCACCGCCAATTCCACGGCCTCCGTACGCGCCTGCTCCGAGGCCCCGGGAGAGGCCGCGATCAGCCGGCCCACACCGTCGCAGACCACACAGTGCGCGCTCGACGCCTCGGCCCAGGTCTCCAGCAGCGCCGGCAACGGCGCGCTCGACGTGGCCACCGCGGTCAGTCGGCGATTGAGCTCCATCGCCTCCTCGAGATCGTGTCGCTGCTGGGCGGCCCGCTTCTCGAACACCCACTTGGTGATGGCGATGAAAGGCACCTCGACGGGGACCACGAGGAGCGGAACACCGATCTCGGCGGCCGCCGCACGCAGCGGCTCGGGGCAGGCGGCGTAGCGCGGGCCCAGACCCAGCACCAGGCCCGCGACACCACCGGCCCGGCAGTTGCGCACATACTCGCGACACCCTTGCTCGGTCATCTCCACCAGCAACCCGATGGTCATGAGAAGTTCCCCACCGCGCAGCCATTCGTGTGGGTCGGTCAGCTCGGAGACGTGCACCATCGTGACCTCGGCGTCGAGCGCCTCCCCTCCGGCCGCCACCTGCAGGTGGAGTTCGTCCGCTGCGGCGACCTCGCCGACGGTGATCATCGGATTCCCCTGGGCCCACTGTTGTACATATTGCCCAATCGTAATGACCGGATTGGACATTTTCGCACTGTCGGTGCAGGTCAGTGCGCCGCACTCTTGATGCACCGGCGACGACGCCACCCACCGAGTGTTCCGATCGACCCGAAAGCCCGTCATGACCCTCGATCTCCCCGCCGACGGCCCGACCGCCCGCGCCACCACCCGTCCTGCCATCGAGACCCGCTCCATCGACTACGTGCCCGACGACGAACGCCACGGCAAGGTCTCCGCACAGGGGCCGTTCTGGTTCGTCGGCAACTTCCAGCCGTTCACCCTCGCGCTGGGCTTCGTCGGCCCGGCGATGGGGTTGTCGTTGCTCTGGAGCATCGTCGCCGGCCTCGCCGGTATCGCCTTCGGCACATTGTTCATGGCGTTCCACGCCACGCAGGGCCCGGTCCTCGGGCTGCCCCAGATGATCCAGTCCCGAGCCCAATTCGGCTATCGCGGAGTGCTGTTGCCGCTGATCGGCACGCTGTTCACCTTCGTCGGCTTCAACGTCGTCGACATCGTGATCATCAAGTCCGGTCTGCAGTCCATCTTCGGCTGGAGTCCGGTGGTGGTCGCCGTCGCGATGTCGGTGATCGCCGCCGCGCTGGCCATCTTCGGCCACGACCTACTGCACCGGGCGTTCAAGGTCCTCTTCTGGATCTCGTTGCCGCTGTGGCTGATTCTCACGATCGGCATCCTGGCCGGCTCGGTGCACGGGTCCCTCGGACCGGCCGGTCCGGGCGGCTTCACCCTCGTGGCGTTCCTGGTGCAGTTCTCGGTCGCGGCGTCCTACAACATCACCTACGCCCCGTACGTGTCGGACTACTCGCGGTACCTGCCCCGGGACACGCGCCCGTCCTCGATCATCGCCTCGGTGTTCCTCGGCGCTGCCGCCTCGCCGGCGTGGCTGATCCCGGTGGGTGCGTTCCTGGCGACCTACCTCGGTGCGTCGGACGCGTTGAGCGGCATCAATGACGGTGGCAATCAGGTCATCTCGGGCCTGGGTAGCGTCCTGGCGGTGGTCGCGACCCTGGTGCTGGTGGCAACGATGGGCCTCAATGCCTACAGCGGCATGCTGACCGTGGTCACCGCGATCGACTCGGTCCGCCAGATCTCCCCGACGCGCCGGCTCCGCGTGATCACGATTCTGGTCCTGACCGTCGTGTGGCTGGCGCTGTCACTGGCGTTGACCGATGCCACCGAATCACTGAACACCGCCCTGCTGATCATGCTCTACCTGCTGGTGCCGTGGACGGCGGTGAACCTCACCGACTACTTCTTCGTCCGCCGCGGCCACTACGTCATCGCCGACCTGTTCACGCCCGCAGGCGTATACGGCCGGTGGCCCTGGCGCGGTATCGGCGCTTTCCTGATCGGCATCGCCGCCGAGATCCCGTTCATGGACCTACCGTTCTTCGTCGGGCCCGCCGCGTCGGCGATGGGCGAGGTGGACATCGCCTTCGTCGTCGGTCTGGTGGTCTCGGGCGGAGCCTACGTGCTGTTCACCCGCACCCAGGATCTCTCCGCCGAAACCCGGCTCCTCACCGGCCACCCCGACCTGTCCGACCCGGCAAGTACCGGCGAGATCCGCACCGAGATCGCCGCAGAAGAGCACAGCATGGAGGAGAACTCATGAGTGACAAAGTGATTGCCGGTCTCGACACCCAGTTCCCGGTCATCGACGGGGTGGTGGGGCAGGTCGATGCAGCACGCTTCCCCCGCTACGGCGCACCGGCCACCTTTGCCCGCCTGCCGCGTCGGGACCAGGTCGCCGATGCCGACGTGCACATCCTCGGCATCCCGTTCGACACCGGGGTCAGCTATCGGCCGGGCGCACGATTCGGCCCCGGGCACATTCGCGCATCGTCGAAGTTGTTGCGGCCCTTCAATCCCGCCCTCGGCGTGGCGCCGTTCGCACGGCAGCAGGTCGTCGATTGCGGTGACCTGTCGGTTAATCCGTTCGCCATCACCGAGGCCATCGACACCATCAGCGCCGCGGCGAGAACCCTCGGCGCCGACGGCGCCACCCCGCTGATCCTCGGCGGCGACCACACCGTCGCGCTGCCCATGCTGCGCGCGCTGCACGACCTACACGCGAAACCCGTTGCGGTACTACACTTCGATGCCCATCTCGACACCTGGAACTCCTACTTCGGTGCGCCCTATACCCACGGCACACCGTTCCGCCGGGCCAGCGAGGAAGGACTGATCGACATGGAACGCTCGATGCACGTCGGCATCCGCGGACCGCTCTACAGTGCCGCCGACCTCGACGACGACTCGGCGCTCGGGTTCGCCGTGGTACGCGCCGATGACTACGAATTCGACGGTGTGGCAAGCATTGTCGAACGGGTGCGCACGCGCCTGGCCGGTGGTCCGGTGTACGTCTCCATCGACATCGACGTCCTCGATCCAGCGCACGCACCGGGCACCGGAACCCCCGAGGCCGGCGGCCTGACCTCCCGCGAGCTGTTGAACACCCTGCGTGGCCTACGCGGCCTCGACATCGTCGGCACCGACATCGTCGAGGTCTCGCCCGCCTACGACCACGCCGAGATCACCGGTATCGCCGCCGCACATGTCGCCTACGAGATGCTGTCGATCCTCGGGCCCCGCCGCTGAAGCGGCCGGCCCACCGTCCCTGCCCTTTCCCACCTGAACGGATCCCCCATGACAACCGACACGCTCACCGCACGCGCACTCGATGCCCTCGACGCCCTGGTGGCCGCGTTCGCCGCGAATGACGAGGACGCCTACTTCGGCGCATTCGCCCCCGACGCGCAACTGGTCTTCCCCGATCAGGACCACACCGCGATCGGCGTCGCCGACTACCGGGCGCTGTGGCGTTCCTGGCGTGCCGAGGGCTGGGGTGTAGCCACGTGCGCGAGCAGCGATCGGCGCGTACTCGTCGTCGGCACCGTCGCGATCGTGACCCATCGGGTGTCGACCACGCTGGCCGACGGCACCACGCTGTCCGAACGCGAGACGGTGGCCTTCGACCTCGACGCCGACCCCGGCCCGCAGGTCGTTCACGAACACCTGTCGGCGTGAGGCGCGCCGGGTGATGTAACGCCGCGCCAGGTCGTGAGCGATCCTCACGGTATCGGCGCCATCCCTCTCGACGCCGGCTGATGGCAGGAGTGTTCATGTCCGGTTCCGACGACACCCGCACCGCGGGCGGCGACCACGACTCGTCGATCGCGGCGAACTGGATGATTCACCCACCGCAGGCGCCGACCCCGGCGCCCCGTCGTCGGCGACGCCGGTTGATCGTGGTGGCCCTCATCGCGACGTTGACGATCAGCCTGTACGTACTGAGCTCGCTGATGTCGGGCGGCAATCGGGCCTCGGCGCTGGTCGGGCACCCGGAGGTCCTACGGCCCGGCTGCACGTGGGATTCGTCGGGCAACTACGTGCAGAACTGCAAGGTGTGGTCGGCGTCGATGAACAAATACATCGTCGTTCAGATCCGCGCCTCCAACAACAGCACGCAGGGCATCTACCTGCTCGACGGGATGCGCGCGGTGGATTCGCGGTCGGCGTGGACCACCGACGTACAAGCAGCAAAGGTCTACGACTCCAGCACCAACACCACGCTGGTGATGCCCGCCGGTGGCGCGTCGTCGTTCTACACCGACTGGAACGGTCCCGCGGGCGCGAACACGACGATCAAACAGGAAACCTTCCTGACCTCGGAGCTGCCCGACTATCTGTCGCAGAACTTCGGGGTGAGCAAGACCGGCAACGCCATCGTGGGCCTGTCGATGTCGGCGGGACCTGCGGTCACCCTGGCCGAGAAGCACCCCGAACAGTTCAAGGTCGTGCAGGCCATGTCGGGCTACTACCAGCTCGACAATCCGATCGGCGCGCTCGGCGTCCTCGCCTCCCAGACCATCGTGTCGAACTACACCAACGGCATCCTCAACATGTGGGGTGCGCCGGGTAGTGCGCAGTGGGCGGCCAACGATCCGTCGCGCAACGTCGACAAGCTCAAGCAGAACGGACAGGTGCTGATCATCTCCTCGGGCAACGGCTTCCTCACGCCGGCCGAGGCCGCCAAGCTCGCACCGCAGGATCAGATCAGTGCGATGGCGTTGGAGATGCTCTCGGCGGTCTCGACGGTGCTCATGCAGTTGCAGCTCGGTCAGTCCGGGGCATCGGTGATCTCGCTGCCCAACTATGGCGGCCACGACTGGGACAACTGGGGCCGGAGCCTGACCGACGGCAAGGACGACCTGCTGAACGCCTTGCGCCAGAACCCGCCGGTGACCGACAAGGCACAGGTCGTCAATGCCACCGGAGCCACCAACACCGACGGTGTCACCGCGGCCGCGGCGAACATCCGCAAGGCGGCGAACACCACGGTGGCATTACCGGCCGTGGTGGCGAGCAGTTCGTCGGACGCAGCGGCGTCGAGTGCGTCGAGTGCGGCGTCGTCGAGTGCCGAATCGTCCGCACCGGAGAGCGCGAGTTCGTCGGCGAACACCACGACGTCGGAGGCCCCGTCGAGTGACAACCCCACCTCCGATGACGCGACCACGAGCGACTCCACCCCGACCGCCCCGTCAGCCGACTCGCAGCCGACGCTGACGACGACCACCCCGGCCTACTGACCACCACACACTGCGGCGCCGGACGTTCATCGCGTCCGGCGCCGCAGCGTGTCTGATAGGTCAGCGTGTCTGAGGTGAGCGTTCGTCAGCTCACGCGGATCATCTTCTTGTTGACGAACTCGTCGATGCCGAAACGGCCGAGTTCGCGGCCGAAACCCGAGCGCTTCACACCGCCGAACGGCAACTCGGCACCCTCGGCACCCACGGCATTGACGAACACCATGCCGGCCTCGATCTTGTCGGCCACGCGCAGCGCCTGTTCGGAGTCGGTGGTGAACACATATGAGCCCAGGCCGAACGGGATGTCGTTGGCGAGTGCGACGGCCTCGTCCTCACCGGAGACCTTGTAGACCGTGGCGACCGGACCGAACAGTTCTTCCTTGGCCACCGGCGACTCCGGATCGATACCGGTGAGCACCGCCGGGGGGAAATGCGCGCCGGAGCGTTCACCCGCGGAATCCAGTGTCGCACCGGCCTTCACGGCCTTCTCGACCTGCTCCTCGAGGCGTTCGGCGGCGGCCAGCGACGACAGCGGCGCGAGGCCTTGCGCGGTCGCCTTGACCTTCTCGGTGAACTTGCCGAGGAACTCGTCGTAGATGCTCTCATCGACGATGAACCGTTTGGCGGCGTTGCAGGCCTGCCCGGTGTTCTCGAACCGGCCGTCGACGGCCGCGGAGACGGTCGCGTCGAGATCGTCGGTGGACAGCAGGATGAACGGATCGGACCCACCGAGTTCGAGGACCACCTTCTTCAGGTTGCGACCGGCGATCTCGGCGACGGCGGCACCGGCGCGCTCCGACCCGGTCAGCGACACACCCTGCACGCGCGGGTCGGCGATGGCGTCGGCGATCTGCTCGTTGGTGGCGTAGATGTTCACATACGCGCCGGCCGGATACCCGGCGTCAAGGAAGATCTGCTGCAGCGCCGCGGCCGACTCGGGGCACTGCGGGGCATGCTTGAGCACAATTGTGTTGCCCAGCACCAGGTTCGGGCCGGCGAAGCGGGCGACCTGATAGTAGGGGTAGTTCCACGGCATGATGCCGAGCAGCACGCCGACGGCACTGCGACGGATGAACGCCGACCCCTCGCCCTCGAGCAACGTGATCGGCTCGTCGGCGAGGAACTTCTCGGCGTTGTCGGCGTAGTACTCGTAGATCGCGGCACTGAACTCGACCTCGCCGACCGACTGATCGAGCGGCTTGCCCATCTCGCGCTGGATGATCGCGGCCAGCTCGTCCTTGCGTTCGGTGTGCAACTGCGCGACCTTGCGGATGAGGTCGGCACGCTCGGCGACCGTCGAGTTCTTCGACCATGTGGCGAAGGCGTCGGCGGCGGCGTCGATCGCGGCGCCCACCTGCTCGTCGGTGGCGGTCGGATATTCCTTGACGACCTCACCGGTCGCGGGATCGGTGACGGCGTACAGGGCCATCGGAACACTCTCCTCGTTCGCAGGGCAGCCCGGATGGCGCCCACTGCTCATGAGGGTAGCCTCCGATGCAACACCGCGCTCGGGAAACCGCAGAATCGGAGACTGATTACAGAGCTATTCGCAGCAGATCCCGACTTACGCGACGGAATCCGTCAGAAAGCCACCAGCCGCCGATGCTCCCGGAGTCAGACGATGGCCCTGCGAACAACGCGAAACCGCAAGCCGCCGACGCCACCGCGCTCAGACGATGGCCCTGCGAACAATCGTCTGGTCGCGGCCCGGGCCGACGCCGATGCAGGAGATGAAGGCCCCGGAGAGTTCCTCGAGCCGCAGGATGTAGTCCTGGGCGTTGCGCGGCAGCTCGTCGAAGGTCTTGCAGTTGCTGATGTCCTCCCACCAGCCCGGCATCTCCTCGTAGATCGGCTTGGCGTGGTGAAAGCCGGTCTGGGTCATCGGCATGTCCTCCACGCGCTCGCCGTCGACCTCGTAGGCGACGCAGATGGGCACCGTTTCCAGGCTGGAGAGGACGTCGAGTTTGGTCAGGAAGTAGTCGGTGATGCCGTTGACGCGTGTCGCATAGCGAGCGATCACCGCGTCGAACCATCCGCAGCGGCGGGCGCGTCCGGTGGTGACGCCGACCTCGCCGCCGGTCTTGGCGAGGTAGGCGCCCCACTCGTCGAAGAGTTCGGTCGGGAACGGCCCCGACCCGACGCGCGTGGTGTAGGCCTTGAGGATGCCGAGCACGGTGGTGATGCGGTTGGGCCCGATCCCGGCGCCGACCGCTGCACCGCCCGCGGTCGGATTCGAGGACGTCACATAGGGATACGTGCCGTGGTCGACGTCGAGCAGGGTGCCCTGCGAGCCCTCGAGCAACACGGTCTCGCCGCGTTCGAGGGCCTGGTTGAGCAGCAGCCGGGTGTCGGCGATGCGGTGTGTGAAACCCTCGGCCTGGGCGAGGACCTCTTCGACGACCTGCTCGGGCTCGAGTGCGCGCCGATTGTAGATCTTCACCAGGATCTGGTTCTTGAGTTCGAGTGCGGCCTCGACCTTTTGGGCCAGGATCTTCTCGTCGAGGACGTCGGCCACGCGTACTCCGACACGGGCGATCTTGTCCTGATAGCAGGGGCCGATCCCACGGCCGGTGGTGCCGATCTTCTTGTTGCCCAGGAAGCGTTCGGTGACCTTGTCGATGGCCACGTGGTACGGCATCAGCAGGTGGGCGTCGGCGGAGAGCAGGAGCCCGGTGGTGTCGACGTCGCGGTCCTCGAGTCCGCCGAGTTCGGTCAGCAGCACGCCGGGGTCGACGACGACACCGTTGCCGATGACGTTGTTGACGCCGGGGGTGAGGATGCCCGACGGGATGAGGTGGAGCGCGAAGGTCTCGCCGTTCGGCAACACCACCGTGTGTCCGGCGTTGTTGCCGCCTTGGTAGCGAACCACCCACTGCAACTTGCCCCCGAGGAGATCGGTGGCCTTTCCCTTGCCCTCGTCGCCCCACTGGGCGCCGATCAGCACGATCGCGGCCATGTTCTCTTTCCGCCCTTCCGCTTGCCTTCGCAACCGGGACAACCCTACTGGTTCGGTCAGCTCGATACCCTATTCCCATGTCTTTCGCGGTCATCACGTCATCGCAGGTGTCGGCGTCGGGCCTTTCTCGCCGCGCGATCCGGGACGCGGTGGCACATCGGATCGCCGACCCCGCCGTCACCCGGCTGATCGTGGAACCCGCGGCCGAGTCCACAAGTGCCGACAGGGGGTCGTCGACCCACCCCGACGCCCACCTCGCGCAGGTCATCGCCGCTCTGATGCTCTCCGAACGCCTCGACGTCGAGGTCGCCTACGTGGCCGATCGCCCCACCGCCGCGACCCGCACGTACGGGTTGCCGCACGGGTCGGCGGCCCGCGATCTCGCCGAACACGGCGACGCCGTGGCATTGCCGCTGATCCGCGACGACGCGGCGACCGTGCTGGTGGGCGTGGCCCGGCACCTCGGCGCCGAGGGGGCGCCATTGCACGGCGAGAGCTATGTCGACAGCGTCCGACTATTCACCGGCGAGGTCCGCGGCATCCGGATCGAGCCCACCCCGCACGAGCCGGGTCTGCGGGCGCGCCTGGAGACCGGTGCGCTGGGCCGCTGGACGCGGCGAGGCCGATGGCACGACGGTCGGGCGATCCAGACCGGCGGCACCAATATCGTCGTCGAGCGGGAGGACGTGCTCACCGATCGGGTGGTCAAACGGTCCACCTACTACCGTCATCACGTGGATCTCAACCTGGTGTGCCCCCGATGACCGGCCCCGCCTTCGGCAGACGCCGCAACCCGACGATGACCGAGATGGCCCGCGCCATCCAGCCCGGCGTCGTGTTCTTCGCGCTGATCGCGGTGGCGGTGCTCGGCGGCTGGCTCGCAGCGACCGCCGGCTCCGATCGCTCGTCGGGCAAGGCGACCCTGGGTGTGATCCTGCTCGTGCTCGCGGGTTGGGTGATCTCGTTGTGTCTGCACGAGTTCGGTCATGCGGTCCCCGCCTACCGATTCGGTGACCGCGACGCCGAGTTGCGCGGATATCTGACCCTGAATCCGTTGCGCTACACCCATCCGGGGCTGTCCCTGGGGTTGCCGTTGCTCATCATCCTGTTGGGCGGCATCGGTTTTCCCGGCGGGGCGGTGTACCTCAACGAGCGTGGCTTCACCAAGGCGCAGCGCACCATCGTGTCCCTGGCCGGTCCGGCGTGCAACATTCTGCTCGCCGTCGTGCTACTCGGGGTGATCCGCGGGTTCGGTCCGTTCGTCGACAGCCCCATCGGCTTGTTCGTCACCAACCCCGACAGCATCAATCTGTGGGACGGACTGGCGATGCTCGCGTTCCTGCAGATCACCGCCGCCGTGCTGAACCTGATCCCGATGCCCGGCTTCGACGGCTACAACGCGATCGAGCCGTACCTCTCGCCGCAAACCCGGCAGAGCGCTGCCGCCGTCGCACCGTACGGCTTCCTGCTCATCTTCGCCCTGCTGTTCATTCCGCAGCTCAACAAGGCGTTCTTCGACCTGATCTTCTGGCTGTTCGAATTGTCCGGCGTCCCATCCGGTCTGGCCGGGTGGGGGTGGGACACCTTCCTGTTCTGGCGGCGTTAGGGCAGCGTTGCGACTTCGGTCGACGCCGGGTCAGCTCACCCGTTCCCAGAAGGCGCCTGTCGCCCGGATCCAGCTGCGGGTGTTGACGCCCGTGCCGATGTAGCTGCCCTGACCGCAGTCGGTGGCGGCGAACCCGCTGCGATCGGTCACGGCGCTGGTGCGGTGATAGAAGATCCGGACACCCTGTGTCTCACCGGAATTGCGGCCCGCCCCGACGCAGTCGAGTTCGAGGACCACCTTGACACCGGCCGGGCAGTTCACCGACGCCCCGGCCCAGTAGTTGTAGATACGGCAGTCCCGCGGCGATGCGGCCTGCGCATCACCCGGCGCAACGACGGCGGCGCCCAAGGCGATTCCGGACACGGCGATGCCCGTGGCGATACGTGCGGCGATGGTCATGCGAATACCTGCTCTCCTGTGGGGGCCACGTCACAAGGACATTCGTCACAATTGCGGCAATCGTTACGCCCGTCGTCATGGGGGTCGGGGTCACGGGGTCAGGATTGCGGGGTCGAGAACCCGACGAGTTCAGGACGATCGACTCGTCCGGCACGAGCGGCGGTCGCCGCCGCCGTCCCGAGGGCTGCGACGGCCAGCACGAAGCAGGCGATCGCATACGGCAGGCTGCCGGTCGGGGTGCCCGCAGCGGTGACGCCGTCGACGGCATCGAGGTAGGCCGGCAGCGCACTGATCCACAGCACCGCGAAGACGACGAGATAGAGGGCCCCGAACACCACGATGAACGGCATCGCACTGCGCGGGTCGACACCGCTGGTGCGCTGCGGATCTCGCAGGTGACGGGCGAGCACGGCCAGTCCGATCACCCAGAAGGCGGCGAGTTCGGTGGTCAGCACGATGGTCTGCGCGGTGACGTTGGGGGTGCCCTGGCCGAAGATCGCCGTGGGGATGGAGAACACCACCATGCCGATCGGCGCGCACACCCCGGTGACGACGATCCGCCATCCGAGCGAGAATCCGCGCGGTGGAGCGCCGGCCGCGCTGCTCACGCCGATCAGACGGACCGCGAGGTAGATCAACACCCCGAACGACACCGACGCGAACAGCCAGATGCTGTTCATCGGCACCGACGCCAGCATCGGGGAATTGGCCTTGTTGCCCAGATCGCTTGCGGTTCCGCCGAAGAAGGGTTCGTCGACGTTCCATGCCCACCACTTCATCTGAGGGCCGAGCTGATCGAAGATCTCGTAGAACGCCTGGTACACCAACGCCGTGCACACCGCTCCGGCCAGTGGGCCGCGGCGGGCGAACACCCCGAGGGCGCGGACGATCTCGTAGGCGAGCTGGCTGACCGCCGGATAGAACGCGACGATGTAGAGCGGCAACCGGTCGTACATGAACTGCACACTGAACACGTTGTGGGAGAACATGAAACCGACGGAGTGTTGTAGACCGAACCATTGTGGGAAGTACAGCGGCGGCTCGATGACGAACAGGTAGAGCAGCGATGCCAGCCAGATCGCCAAGTTCGTCGGATCA
>NZ_MVPX01000393.1:0-2817 GCF_002043085.1 Gordonia sp. i37
TACAGCGGCGGCTCGATGACGAACAGGTAGAGCAGCGATGCCAGCCAGATCGCCAAGTTCGTCGGATCCCCGTCACGCCGCCACCGCCGCATTGCATGAAGCAGTGCCAGCACCGCGCCCAGAATGATCGTGTACTCCAGCACCGGCAGCGTCCAGTTGGCCAGCTGCGCCGGATTACGCAGGGTGACAACCGGATCGGCTGCCGAACAATCGAACCCCAGGTATCTCGTGATCAACTCCGCCGCCGACCCCGGCGCACAGACACTCATGTCGAACCCCCTACTCGGCGGTTGCGGCCGTCACCGGCCCGCGGTGAGACCGGCGGCGTCGGGCAGCGGAATCACCTCGGCGTTGCGGCCCGGGGTGGCCCGCCCGTCGACCCAGACGTCGGCGGGCGGATGCCCGGTGGGATCGAATCCCGGTGGCAGTACGGTACGTCCCGTGGCGCGTTTGCACCAGTACCACGCCAGGCCGGCGAGAACCCGTGGACTGCGGACCATCTGCACCGCCGGTTCGTCGAGATTGAAGACCTTGGCGAAGTGGTCCTCGACCACCGAATCCTCCCGGGTGGTGCCGGAGATGAGGTTGAACACCGGCCAGGCGAGTCGCCCGACGATCCGCCGTCGCCACGGCGGCACCACCTCGGTGCCCTCCGCGCTGTCGTATCCCTGATCACGCGCCAACGCCAGCGTCCACGGGACCTTCAGCGTCTTCGCCTGTGCGCGATAGAAGTCGGTGAAGAAGTCCCGATCCAGAGTTGTTCGGGCGGTGAGCTTCTCGTCGAGCAGCAGCGCCGAGCGGGCCGCCGAGCTCATCCCCTGGCCGTAGAGCGGATTGAACCCACAGATCGCATCGCCGATCACCACCAGGCCGGTCGGCGGGGCGTCGAGCAGATCGTAACGGCGCCAGGCGTTTCCGGTCGATTTGGTGACGAAGACCTTGGAGATCGGTTCGCACACGTCCACCACCGCACCGAAGGTGGGGGCCCGAACCGCGTGGGCGGCATCGACGAAGTCGTCTTCCCGCAGCGGCATCTTGTGTCCCCACGACCCCATGGTGACCAGCACCCGATCCTTTTCGATCGGGAAGATCTGACAGAGGTAGTCGTCGACAGTGGGATGCTCGCCGGTGTCGGTGGTCGGCAGAACCGACAGGTGATGCCACCACCACCAGTCCGGTCTGCTTGCCCCCGTGGGCTTTTGGTACCATCGCGTCGAGTAGGTCGCGCCGGCGTCGAGCGTGCGTACCGGCACCTGCGGCCATCCCGCCCGGTGCAGCCACTCGCTGACGCGTGAGCCGCGACCGAGCGCGTCGACGATGAGATCGGCCTCGACGACGTTGCCATCGGGCCCACCCGGGCGACCCGACAACCGGACGCCGGTGACCCGACGACCGTCGGCACCGTCGGCCGTCTCGAGGCCGCTCACCCCGACACCCTCCTCCACGGTCACATTCGGTATGTCGCGCAGCATGTCCCGCAGAACGCGTTCGACGAGCAGCCGGGAGGAGTAGATCATCGTCATCGTCGACTCCTGCCGCGGAATCCAGCCACGACCCTCGCAGTGCGCGGCCGCCATCGACGGCATCAGTTGCATCCCACCGGCCTGAACCAGCGCGCTGGAAGCCGGGGAAGATCGTATCCATCGCGCGACGTCCGGAGTTGAGCAGAAAATGCGGGTGCCGGCTCTGCGGCACACCCCTCCGGTGTTCGGCACCGTCGGGCAGCACGTCGCGCTCGACGACGATCACCTCGTCGACGTGCCGCGCGAGGACCGCCCGCCGCGCAGATCCCCGCGATACTCCCGCCCATCACCACAGCCCGCCCACCGTGCGACATCGCCACTCCTCTTTTGTCATTCGTCTTGATCATACATTCTCGCTTATATGTATGACCGTAACCACGAAGGCGACGCGGAGTCAATGGTGAACTCAACGGGACGGGTACCCGAATACGTACGATGGGGGCGGCCGACCTGCGCCGATACGTTCGGCACCACCCCCAGACGTGCCGGCCACACCCGAGGACCGAGGATGATCCCCATGGAGTTCACCGATTGCGCCGAGAGCGTTCGCTGATGCGCACCCGAGGATGGAACGGCACCCCGCCGGCCAGCGACGACGAGGCACGCGAACGCATCCTCGATGTCGCACGCCATGCGATCACCGTCGACGGCGCGATCAACCTGAGCATCACCGACATCGCCCGCGAACTCGGGGTGACCCGGCAGACGGTGTACCGCTATTTCCCCAGTGCCGACGCCGTTCTCATGGAGGCAGCGCTGCGGTCGGCGACCGCGGGCTTCCTCGATCGTCTCGCCGGCCGCCTCGTCGGCATCACCGACCCGGCCGAAGCCGTCGTCGAGGGTCTCGCGACCACCCTCGAGGTGCTACCGGTCGATCCCTACGTCAGCGTGGTACTCAGTCCCGGCCACTCCAGCAGCCTGCAGTCCGCGATCACCTCCGAGGTGGCCATCGAGCTCTGCCGATCGATGTTGATGCAATTCGACATCGATTGGGCGCAAGCAGGTTTCGATGATGCCGAACTGGAGGAGCTGGCCGAGTTCCTGCTGCGGATCCTGCAGTCGTTCATCCTCGATCCGGGCCATCCGCCCCGCCAGGGCGCACACCTGCGCCGATATCTGCGGCGCTGGGTCTCCCCGGCGGTACGGGTGGCCGGTCTATCCGAAGGCTCCGGCGAATCCCGGACCCGCGCAGGTAGAAACACATGACCGCCAGCACGCTGCCCAGCACCCCGGTGTAGGCGCCGAACACCTGCGCCTCGACGGTCGAACCGACCTTGGTCAACCCCACGGCGAG
>NZ_MVPX01000394.1:0-14032 GCF_002043085.1 Gordonia sp. i37
GGGGGAGCCGCGCGCCGGCGGCCCTGGGCCCGATGACCCTGGTCAGCACGACCACCTGCAGGAACACGAGCAGCGTGAATCCCGGGAACACGCGGAGCGGCATCGCCATGTGGTCGGAGCCGATCGGCGACCCCCAGTAGCCCGCCACCTGCCCCGACTCGATCTGCGGGTAGGTGTAGGCACCGATCTTGATGCAGATGGCCTCGTAGATGACCGGCATCCACGAGACGAACATGCCGGCGATCAACGCCACCGAGATGGTTGTGAGCCAACTCCGGCCACGGTGATCGACGGAGTAGTCGCCGCACAGGATGATCGACGCGGCGCAGAACGCCGGCCACACCAGCACCGCGATCGAGACGGGCGGCACGATCGGCACCCCGAACAGCTGCGGCCCCCACAGACTCGTGTACGCGAAATGCGCTCCGTACCAACCACCGTCGGTGGCGATGTCGACGTACTCCGAGACCAGTTCCAGCGCCATCATCGTCACGAAGTAGACGATCATCGCGCGCACACCGAGCACACGTGTGATGTGCATGAGCAGCATCACCGCGATCACCAGCACCTGCGGGATCAGCAACCAGGCCGGCAAGAACGTGCCTTGCGGCAGAAAGAGATTGGCCGCGATCGAGACCATCCCGAGCCCGATCACCACCAGCAGAATGCGATCGAAACGAGTCCTCGTCGCCGAGCGGAGAACGGCGCGGATCGTCACCGCAGGCCGGTCGGTCGTTTCCGTCATGAGCGCCTCCCGGGGACCTTTAGGTCATACATTTGCCGTGCAGTGTATGACCGAGCGGGCAGTCACGTCCAGGGGTCATTGTGAGAACGTTGCCGTGGCGCAGTTCGGCGCGGGAACACCGCACGACTCGACGCAGGACCTCAGCACATGAGCTGGAGGCAGACCGCTGTCACCAGTTGAGATCTTCCGAGCATCTGTGCTGATCGTCGGCGGGATCGATCTGGACGGTCGCGTGACCGAGCCCATGGCGTGACAGCACGGCCTGCGCGGCCGGGAGTACTTCGGCATTGGGCCGGTCGCTGCCGAGGTGCACCGTCGCGACGTCCATTCCGGTGGTCAGCGACCAGACGTGCAGGTCGTGCACATCGGTGACCGAGGGGATCTCGGACAACTCGCGACGCACCTGGTCGACGTCGACGTGGGTGGGCGCCTGCTGATTGAGGATACGGAGGGCGTCGACGGCCAGCCGCAGGGCACGCGGCACGACCCACAGCGCGATGCCGACGGCCACGATGATGTCGGCGTAACCCCATCCGGTGGTCAGCGCCACGATGCCGGCGACGAGTACCCCGACACTGCCGACCGCATCGGCCAGCACCTCGAGGTAGGCGCCGCGAACCGCGATGGACTCCTGCGAATCGGCCCGCAACAAGAACATCACCAGCACGTTCACGGTCAGACCGACCAGCGCCACGACGATCAGGGTGAGACCGGGGACCTGGGGGTCCGACCCGATGCGCTCGATCGCCTCGTACAGGACGAAACCCGCGACGCCGATCAGCAGGACCGCATTGGCGACCGCGGTGAACACCTCGGCGCGGTGCCAGCCGAAGGTCCGGGTGTCGGTGGCCTTGCCGTGCCGGGCGAGCAGTAACGCGATGAGGCCCATGACCAGGGCGACGACGTCGGTGAGCATGTGTCCGGCATCGGCGATCAGCGCCAGCGAGTTGACCGCGAAGCCGACCAGGAGTTCGACGACGAAGTACGACCCGATCAGCCCGACGGCCACCGCCATCGGCCAGACGCGACGCTGCGACGCATTCGTCACGTCCACATGCGAATGGCTGTGGGAGTGCGGCGGCGCGGCGGAGTGTGAATGTGAATGTCCCATGGCCCCGCCAATATATGCACAAGTACGCATATATGGCAAGGCTTAGGTGTGCCTAACCCCTTCGCCTCCGCCATCCCCGCCGATCGGGCGCATGTTTCGGTCGGCTTGGCGCTCATCGACGTCGACCGTGCGCCAAATCTCGTCGACCGTGCGCCATTTTTCACCGATCGGGCACAGGCACCCAAAATCGAGAGCACTGCTCTTGCAATCGGCGCCTCCGACGCGGATACTCGGGGGCATGACCAAGAGCACCGCTCTCGAAAACTCCCGTTCTCCGCGCTCGGACGCCGTCACGCCACTGCCTCTCCACGGCACGGAGTACCTCTGGGGTGCCGGGGTGTTCGCCGTCGAGATCACTCTCTGGGCGGGCAGCGCGGCAGCCGGATACCACTGGGGTGCCCGGGCGGCGGGCCCGATCGGTGGGATCGGCCTGGCTTTGGCCGTGTTGGCGCTCATCGGGGTCTGCTGGGGTCGATGGATGGCCCCGAAGGCCACGCGACGATTGCGGGTGGCACCTCGCGTGGCAGTCGGCGTGATGCTGATCTGCGCGGTCACCGCCGCTGCACTGTCGATACTGGGCGCCGGTGTGGCGATCGGATGTCTCGCGATCGCCGTCGGGGTCTTCGCGATCGGTCAGGTACGGATCGACGGCAAGGCCTGATCGAGCGCTTCGATGCTCATCGCCGCGGTGTCACCGGCCTTCACCAGGATCAACATCTCGTCGGCCAGGCGCTTGCGACTCAGGGACACCACCCCGCGATAGAGCCCAGGCTCGCCTTCTACAGGTCGCAGCAGGTGCCCGTCGGCCCACACGTGGACCCCTGTCGCCTCCTTGGTTACCGACTCTTGTTCGGCTACACGAACTTTCACGTCCCACGAGCGGTCGGTATGCCCGATGTCGACCGAGTACGTCGGAGCCGGCGAACCGCCGTCACCAACGTCACCAGCCGGCTCGATCTGGTTGGCGGGCAACGTCGGCGTGAGGAACGCGGGTTCACGGCGCGTCGTCGCGGCCTCGTAGGCGCCCGCCAGATCCAGCAACCTGTCGTCACTGTAGGCCGCTCCGGCGAAGGTCAGTCCGACCGGCATCTGGATGTCGCCCATGACGCCCATCGGCACCGTCACACTCGGGATACCCAGATGGCGCAGCACCCGGTTGCCGTTGGAGTAGACGACGCCGTTGCGCATGGCCTCCTCACGACTCTCGGTCCGGGAGAACAGATCGGCGCGACCGACGCCGCCGGCAGCCGGGAATACCACTGCATCCAAGCCATTTTCGGTCAACCAGTCCTCGAAGTCCGCGGTGCGCGCCTGCTCGAGCCCGCGTAACAGATGGTCGATGTCCGGAACGTCGTCGTAGGACTCCGGAAGCCCCTGCTTGACGAGTTCGGCGAGCCGCTGCCAGTCGAATCCGCCGCGCGCACGGGTGATCCACACCGCCACCGGTGCATCGCCGGTGGGAAACACCGTGTCGCCGTCGACGTCGGCCCAGCTGTTCAACGCGGGATCGCCGTTCTCGCGCAGGAATTGATCGAGGGCCATCGCGGTGATCGTGCCGCCCTCGAGCGCACGCCAGTTCGGTGGGACGAGGCCACGTTCCGCCGGCCCGTCGGCACTCGGGCGGTCCTGCTCGTAGTTCGACACGACGGGGAAGTCGACCTCCACCACCTCGGCTCCCAGCGCGCGCAGATCGCCGAATGCCCTGTCCCACAAAGCGCGAACCGACGGTGTGATCACCGGGGGATCGAGTGGTACGCGGTCCTCGCCGATGTACATTCGCGGTACGCCGAGCCGCACACCGTCGAGTCGACTCGGTCGCGGGCGATGCACCGGCTGCGGGAGGACCTCCTCCGGGCCGCGCAAGGCTACGCGGGTCTGCTCTCGCCAGAAGTCGCCGGTGCGGATCGGGTCGTCGACCGCCAACACATCGAGCAGGATCAGCAGATCCTCGACCGAACGGGTATGCGGCACAACCACATCGCAGGTCGGACGCAACGGCCAATTGCCGCGGATCGACAGCACACCCCGGGACGGCGTGTAGGCGACCAGTGCGTTGTTGGAGGCCGGTGAACGCCCAGACGACACCGTCTCCTCGGCCATCCCGAAGCCGCAGAAACTTGCCGCCACCGCCGTTCCGGAACCGTTGGACGACCCGGAACCATATGCGGCGGTGAGGAACTCCGGGTTGTACGGACTGCGCGCGTAGTCGTACACGCCGGGCTGGACACCACCGGCCGCCATCGGCGGCATGTTGGTCTTGCCGAGTAGCACCGCACCGGCGGCACGCAACTGCGCGACCGTGGCGGCATCCTCTCCCGCGACGACATCGGCCAACGCGGGCGAACCGCAGGCCACGGTCATCCCCTTGACCTTGTAGCTGTCCTTCACGGTGAACGGGACGCCTTCGAGCGGCCCGGCCGCTCCGGCTCGCCGACGACGGTCGGAGTCGGCGGCCTCGTCGAGACAATTCGGGTTGAGCACGGCGATGGCGTGCAGACACTGACCGGTCCGGTCGTAGTAGGCGATCCGGTTGAGGTAGGCGCACACCAGATCGACACTCGTCACGAGACCGGACTCGAGCGCATCGAGCATCTCTGCGACGCTCATCTCCACGACGTCAACGCGGTCCACCATCGACCCACCGGCCTTTCTCGTCATTGTCGACACAGGGTTGCGCGACTGAATTCTTGTATTTGCCGATTCAGCATTACTTCTCGCCGACTCAGCGCAGTGTCGCCACTGCCGACGATCGCCGCAATCCGGCGACCATCAACAGATCGACGAGCAACGACCGGATCTCGGCGAGCAGCGCGGTCTCCGACATCCCGCGTTCGGCGACGAGTTCGGCTCGCGCCTTGCGGGCTATAGTGCGCAGGACGCGTGCGGCGTCGGCCGGGTCCGGCGAGTGCCCCGGGTCGGCGAGCATCATCTCGCGCAGTATCTCGAAAGCGTCCCCGAGATCGCCGATGATCTCGATGAGTTCGGGACGCACCTCCTCACCACGCTGGGTGATCCCCAGGGCCCGTCGCGCGATGATCCGAAAGTTGCGGACCCCGTTGTCGATCGGGTCCGCGGTCGCCGAAATCCGTTGCAGCCGAAGCCGTGACCCCCAGTACAGCGGGGACAGCGTGCTGATCTCGCGGCCGCCGCTCATGTCCTGTCGCATCGTGTTGATCGCCCCCTGGGTTCCTCGCGCCTTCTCCAGCGCGGCGAACACCATGGATTCGTCACCGGCACGCATTCCCTCGGCCAGTTGCCGGGCGGCATCGCGGACCGTCGCGAGGACGGTGGCCGCGTCCCGGCGGGCGCGGGCAGCAGGATTCGCGGGCAGCAACGCACCGACCAGGATTCCGATCAAACCGCCGGTCAGGGCGTCGATCGCGCGATGGAAACCGCCGATTCCACCCGGCGGTAGCAGGGTCGCCACGAGCACCGCCGAGGACGCCGCCTGCATCGGGATGAGCGGGCCGTCGTCGAGGAAGACCGCCACCGCCATCGCGAGCGCCACCACCACGACGATCTGCCAACCGCCACTGCCGATTTCGACGATCAATAGGTCGCCGACGAGGATGCCGATGGTGACGCCGGCGACGAGCTCGACCGATCGGCGCCATCGGCGGCCCAGGGAGAGCCCGAGGGAGATGACCGCGGCGATCGGGGCGAAGAACGGTTGCTGGTGACCCAGCCCCTCCAGCGCGAACCACCATGCGAGGCCGGCGGCGATCGCGCACTGCGCAATCGGGACCGCCGACAGCCAGAGTCTGCGGATGCGCACCCGCAACAATCGCGGCAACGCCTCGTAGCGGCGGCGAGCCCAGGTGGTCATCGGCGTCACGAAATCGGGTCGGAAGGAGTCCGAGTCAGTTCAGACCGAGCTGTCCGGCGGCATTCGGGTCACTGTCGTTGAGCAGATCGAGGCATCGCAGGTACTCGTCCTCCTCGCCGACCGCCTGGGCAGCACGGGCCAGCGCGCCGACACAGCGCAGGAAGCCCTGGTTGGGTTCGTGGCTCCACGGCACCGGGCCGAATCCCTTCCAGCCGTGGCGCCGCAGCTGGTCGAGGCCGCGGTGATATCCGGTGCGGGCGTAGGCGTAGGCCTCGATCACCTTGAGCGTGTCCGGTGTGCCGCTCAACGCACGTTCGGCCAGGTACGCCCAGGCGATCGACGCTGTCGGGTGCGCAGCGGCCACCTCGGCCGGCTCGGCACCGTTGAGCAGCGCCGATTCGGCGTCGTCGTCGCCGGTCAGCAGGACGGGTTGAGGACCCAGGAGGTCTCCGAAGGAAGTCACCCCACCATTCAAGCATCGCGGCGCGCACGACCACGACACGTCGCGCGAGGTCGACCCCGAGACGGGTACGTCGGATTCATCCGTTCGATCGGATGACCAAGTCTCCCCAGGTGATGATGTGCGCGACCGTTCGCTAGTGTGAATGACGCACTTCGTGGCGTGACGTTGTGTGATGCCGTTCTCAGTGTTGGACGGATTTCTCGTGGGCAAACTTCGAGCGTGGTGTTCGAGGAAGGTTGGGTGATGACCGATGGCGCAGTCTGACGACCGGAAGTCAGCTGTCACCAGGGCTTTCTCGAAGCTGCGCAAGATGCGGGAATCACGCGGGTCCGAGCCTGCCGACGTCGGCCGACCCCCGCGGCCCACGGCTCCCGGGTCGCGGCCGACGTCGAATGTGCCGCCCCGACCACAGTCCGGACCGACCGGCGCACCCGGTGGATCGCGCCAGGGTGGACCGACCGGTGGGCGTCCCGTATCCCCCGGCACCCCTCCCGCCGGTCCGGATGCCCAGACGAGGCCGCTCCGTACGCAGCCACCCGCCGAGCCCGCTCGCAACGCGTCGCCGTCCGAGCGACCTACAGCATCCGAGCGACCGGATGACCAGAGCGGCGCCGACGGTAGTAATGCAGACACCACCTCGCCGGATTCGGCCGACACCACGGATACAGGAGACAAGGTGACCGAACACCCGAGGCCGCGCGGGGGACGTGGCATCGACTCGGCGACCAAGGTCATCAGCCGATCCAACCTTCCCGACGCCGCCGACCTCGAGGATCTCGAGAACGTCGACCCCTACGGCGGTGCACGGGACGAGAGCGCTGCGACTTCCGACTCGGAAGACGCGGCCGAACAAAGCGCGGCAGGTGCGGAGAACTCCACCGATTCGGTGCCCGCGGAGGCGGCCGCCGAGCAGCCCGACGACAGTCGTCCCGACGAGGACTCCGACACCGCGTCGGCACCCGTCGAAGCAGCCGGAGCAGCCGAGGCAGAGGACACGGAGGAGGGCGACTCCGAGGAGACCGACGAGACTCCCGCCGACGAGACCAGCTCGGCCAAGACCGACTCCGACGGGACCGGTTCCGACGGCGACCACAAGGCCGCGGCCACCGTCGCCGCAGCAGGTGCCGCTGCTGCCGGTACCGCCGCAGCGGTCGCGGCAACGTCCTCGGACAAAGACGACGCCGACACCGACGGCACCGACACAGTCGCCGACACGAGCGAAGCCGACCGGCCCGAGTCCGACGCGGCAGATGACGCTGCGACCGCTGCCCCGGACACCGAAGACCCAGCCGCCGAGCAGGCCGTAGCCGAACCCGTCGCACCAGACTCCGACGAACCGGCCACGCCGGATGCCGAGGTGAGCGAGGCCGCCGACTCGGAAGACACCGAGTCCGAGAACACCGACTCCGAGGCCGCAGCTTCCGAGGACTCCACCGTCGAGACCCCTGCTTCCGAGACCCCCGACGCCGAGACCCCCGACGCCGAGGTTGCGGAGTCGGCAGGCGAAGAAATCGTGCCGGAGACCGAGGCCGACTCCGACCAGACCGAGGAGCACGTCGCCGAGGCCGATGCGGACGAGGCGCTCGTCGACGAGGACGTCGCCGACAAGGTCGACGCCGAAGAAGCCGAGACCGCTGAGGCAGACGACGAGTGGGACGAGATTCCCGCCGACGCCGAGTCCAGCGAGGCCGAGACCGCCAAGCTGCCGGCAGCACCGGCCGCACCGGACACTGCCACCGAGACCCCCGCCGACGAGACTGGGGCCAACGAGACTGGGGCCGATCAGGTCCCGGCGGACGACTCGAAGACCCAGATCCTCACCAAGCCCGCCGCGGCGGCCGGAGCAGGTGCTGTCGCCGCAGGCGCAGCCGCCGCGACCGGAACCGCTGCCACCCAGGGCTGGTCGACCACGGCCCACCAGCCGCAGGTAATCCCCGGTGATCAGGAGAAGCAGCCGAAGCCGGCGAAGTCGGACGGCGGCCGCCGTCGGACGGGCATCCTGATTTCGGCGGTCGCCGCGATCGTCGTCGTTGCCGCGATCGTCATCGGCGTCTTCGCGTACTTCCAGCTGCGACCGCAAGCACCCGAGGACGCGGCCGCCGACGCCGCGAAGACCTATGGCAACGCGGTGTACAACGGCGACCTGCAGACATTGCGCAACGTCACCTGCGGCAACAAACTCGCCTACTACCAGAACATGCAGGACGGCGACTGGACCAAGCTCTACCAGTCGCAGAAAGCCCGCAACGAGCTGGTCAAGGTGGAGAGCATCAACGCCGTCCGCGTCGATGGCAACACCGCGCTGGTCGAGGTGACGGCCGTCAATACGAGTACGCCCAACCAGCCGCAACGCGTCGCGATCAACCTGCAAAAGCAGGGCGACAACTGGAAGGTCTGCGACCAGCAGTGACCGACGAGCGCACCGCGGGTGATCCGCCGGCGGACCACGCCGGCGCCGACGCGATGCCCACTCGACCATTCGACGGTCAAGGTCGCCACCAACGTCCGGCGCCGCCTCCCGACCGTCCGCCGCTGCCGATGGGAGTGCGCCCGGCGGTCCCCAACGGCCGACCTCCCGTACCCGGCGCACATCACGCTGATCGACCTGCACCACAACAGAATTCGGGATTTCCCGCTGCACCGGCAGCCGGTTGGGGGCCGCCCCCGGCGGAGGCGGACAGCGTCTTCACACACGCCACCGAGCCCCTCGTCACTCCCGCGCCACCGGTGCCGGGTGAACCGAACCCGCGCAGGATGCAGGCCCCTCCGCCACGGGGCCCCGTCGCGCCGCAGACACCTGCTGCACACGCCGGCCCACACGCCTACGCGCAGCCGCCGACACCCGACGCAACCCGGAGCGCGACGTCGCGGCCCGGCTCAGCGCGGCCCGACTCCTCACGCGCCTCGTCGACACAGTCCTCGTCGACACAGTCCTCGTCGACACGGTCCTCGTCATCGCGTTCCTCGTCGGGCCACGACGCACAGAGTCGGGCCCACCGACATCGTCGCCCCGACCCGATGGTCATCGGTGCGGCGATCGTGATGGTCCTGCTCGCGGTCGCTGTTCTCGTCGGCATCCTCACTCTCTGAGGTCACACCCGAGCGCGCCGACAGCGCTGTCCCCCCACGCCCACAGCGCCCACCAGAGCGCCGTCGGCGGGGACGAAAGCACAACGGCGGCGCCCGGATTCACCGGACGCCGCCGCCGACACCCCCGGGGATGCTCACCGGAGAGCGTTCAACTACTTCAGGCGCTGATCGACTTACCCACCGACTTGAGGTCGGTGCAGGCCTCGACGACGCGCTCGCTCATCGAGGTCTCTGCCTTCTTGCTCCACACGCGCGGGTCGTAGGTCTTCTTGTTGCCCACGTCGCCGTCGACCTTCAGCACGCCGTCGTAATTGCTGAACATGTGGCCGGCCACCGGACGCGTGTAGGCGTACTGGGTGTCGGTGTCGACGTTCATCTTGACGACGCCGTAGCTCAGGGCCTCGTCGATCTCGCTCTTCAGCGAGCCGGAGCCACCGTGGAAGACGAAGTCGAACGGCTTGGAGCCGTCGGCCAGGCCGAGCTTCTTGGTCGCCACTTCCTGGCCGGTGTTCAGCACGTCGGGACGCAGCTTCACGTTGCCGGGCTTGTACACACCGTGGACGTTGCCGAACGTGGCAGCCAGCAGGTACTTGCCCTTCTCGCCGACGCCGAGCGCGGCGACGGTCTTCTCGAAGTCCTCGGGGGTGGTGAACAGCTTGTCGTCGATCGCGGCCTCGACGCCGTCCTCCTCACCGCCGACGACGCCGATCTCGATCTCCAGGATGATCTTGGCTGCGGCGGCCTTGGCCAGCAGTTCCTGCGCGATCTCGAGGTTCTCGTCGATCGGGACCGCCGACCCGTCCCACATGTGCGACTGGAACAGCGGATCCTTGCCCGCGTCGACGCGCTCCTGGCTGATCGCGAGCAGCGGCCGGACGTAGGTGTCGAGCTTGTCCTTGGGGCAGTGGTCGGTGTGCAGGGCGATCGTCACGTCGTACTTTGCGGCGACGACGTGGGCGAACTCGGCCAGCGCGACCGCACCGGTCACCATGTCCTTGACGCCGAGACCCGAGCCGAATTCCGCGCCGCCGGTCGAGAACTGGATGATGCCGTCGCTGCCGGCGTCCGCGAAGCCCTTGATGGCCGCATTGATCGTCGACGACGACGTGCAGTTGATCGCCGGGAACGCGTAGCCACCCTCCTTTGCCTTCTGGAACATCTCGGCGTACTGCTCGGGGGTTGCAATGGGCATTTCACGTCCTCCAACCGGATAAGGTTTCACGCTTCGAGTCGGGTCACTCCTGTTCAGTATGGCAAGGTCGCTCACACCGCGCGCAGCGGCGTCCGAGGGTCGCCGACCGGCAGGTTCTGCGAACGCTCGCCTCCGCCAGGTACCCTCGGGACCCGTGACCGAATTCGCATTTGCCGCAAACACGACAAATCTGGCCCTACTTCCGGGGTTCCTCGATCCGGTCAACCTGCTCAACTCGTTCGGCACATGGATTCTCGCGGGCCTGCTGCTGGTCATCTTCATCGAGTCCGGCCTGCTGTTCCCGCTGCTACCCGGCGACTCGCTGCTGTTCACCGCGGGGCTGATCGTCGCCGCGAAGTCCGCCGACATCGAGCCGTTCGCGCCACTGTGGGTGCTGCTGGTGACCATCCCGATCGCCGCCTTCCTCGGTGACCAGGTCGGTTATCTCATCGGCAATCGCCTCGGATACTCCCTGTTCCGGCCGAACGCGAAGGTGCTGAAGGAGAAGTACATCGTCGAGGCGCACGAGTTCTTCGAGAAGCACGGTCCGATCACCATCGTGTTGGCGCGCTTCGTCCCGATCGTGCGGACCTATGCCCCGCTCGTCGCCGGTGCGGCGAAGATGCGGTACTCGATCTTCCTCACCTACAACGTCGTCGGCGCCATCCTGTGGGGTGCCGGGGTGACGCTGCTCGGGTATTTCCTCGGCCAGATCGCGTTCATCCGCGACAACGTCGACTACATCTTCCTGCTGATCGTGTTCGTCTCGGTGCTGCCGATCATCTCCGAGGTCGCCAAGCGGGTTCTGCGCTCGCGTCGGGCGATCGTCGAGGAGCCGGTGGCCTCACCCACGCCGGCCGACCACTCCTGACCGCACCACCCGTCCCCGGTCCGGCCCCACGCCACACACCGACCCGCCAGCATCCATCTGGCTAACCCTCAGGCTGCCCGCGTAGCCTGGTGACCCGTGATCGACTCCGCACTTGCCCACACCACCACCACCGTGGTCGCGCTGCCGGGCATCCTCGACCCCATCAACGTGCTCAGCTGGTTCGGCGCCTGGGCGTTCTGGGGTCTACTCCTGGTGATCCTCATCGAATCCGGCGTCCTGTTCCCGGTGTTGCCTGGCGACTCGCTGCTGTTCGTGGCCGGCATGGTCGTCGCCGCGGGTGCCGGGGGCACCGAGGGCATCGACAAGTTCGCCTCGCTGTGGCAACTGCTCGTCTTCGTCCCGATCGCGGCGATCATCGGCGGTCAGATCGGCTACTGGATCGGCCGCTTCATCGGTACCGAGATGTTCAAGCCCGACGCCCGGTTCCTCAAGGAGCGTTACCTCGTCGAGGCCAACGAGTTCTTCGAGAAGCACGGACCGATCACCATCTTCTTGGCTCGCTTCGTGCCGATCGTGCGCACGCTTGCCCCGATCGTCGCCGGCGCCGCGCGGATGAAGTGGGCGGTGTTCGCCGTCTACAACGTGGTCGGCGCGATCGTCTGGGGTGCGGGCATCGTATTGCTCGGCTACTGGCTCGGACGGTTCGAATTCATCCAGAAGCTCATCGAGCCGATCTTCATCCTGATCGTCATCCTGTCGATCGCACCGATGCTTATCGAGTGGTATCGCAGGCGCCGGGCCGCCAAGCGCGCCCCGGTCCCAGACGTCGCCGCGGCAGACGTCACCGCAGCGCCCGCCGACGACCGGCGGACCGACACCGTCTGAGTCGACGGCGCAGGCCGGTCAGACGCTACCCGCTCACCGCGTACGCCGCGGCCAGGTCGATGCGCACCCATCCCCCGTTGGCACCGGCCTGATCCAGCGGATAGCCGGCGGGAATGGCGGTGCGTCGCAGGATGTCGAGGCGCGCGGCGTCACTGAGGTGCGGGAATCGCGAGCGCAGGAGCGCCGCGGCCTGCGCCGGGATGACGTTCACCTGGTTCGGGGAGATCCGCGGGAATCCGAATGTCATCAGCTCCTGGGCATTGGACACCGCCTGCGACGTCGAGGCCACGGTCGGGTCGTCGGCGAGCGCCCGGGCCACCGGCTCACCGAGCGCGGTTCGGAGCTGCTCGCGCAACTGATCACCGGCGGCGTCGACGAGCCGGGCGAATGCGGGATCGGAGAGCCGCTCGGAGGCGACGGTCAGACCCATGATCCGTCCGCCCATCACATCGAGCGGATAGTGCACGCCGAGCACCATGCGACTGAGTCCGATGTGGCCGGACTGGGCGAGGATCTGCGGTCCGGCCTCGGGCAGCCAGTAGGCCAGCAGCGCACCCTGCCAGAACGCCTGGCTGGAGTGGCCGGACGGGTACGAGCCGTTGCCGGCGAGGTCGCCGTAGAGATCCGACCCGGGCCGGTTGTAGCGCTTGATCTGCGCGGGCGCGACGACGAAGGGCCGCGGATTGTTGTAGTACTGCTTCTCGATCAGCGTGGTCTGCAACGGGATTCCGGCACGCGCGGCGTCACCCTTGACCAACTGCGCGGCCTTGGGCAGTTTGCCCGCGGCCAACAGCTGCCGGAACGCGGTACCGACCCTGGTGCCCAACGCCTGCGACAGGGAGACGATCCGGTCGTCGTAGTTGATCGCAACGGCGTCGGCCTGCTGGGCCGGTGTCGCGGAGTTGTTGACCGACACAACCTTTGCGAGGTTCTGCTTCATGAGGTCGGGCCGCTGGGCGCGCAGCGCCGCGAAGCCGTCGAGCTCGGGGAGATACGTTCCGCCCGGCGGGACGTCGGAGGCGAACGGACCGACGAGCTGCGCGGTGGAGAATCCCGCGGGCGCGGTGGCCGGTGCCGGCGCCGCGTGCGCAACGGGCGCCCCGAGCATCAGGAGCACCACGAACATCGAGAGCAGGACCGAGCGCACACGCAACGACATGGCCATCACTCTGACTGATGTCCGACTCTCCGGGCAAGGCGGGGGCGGCTGTTCACGTCGCATTCGCCGCACCGTCACCCACGCCGGGCAGCTCAGCCGAGTGCGACTACCAGGCCTGCCCGAGGTCGGCGTGCTGACGAATCCACGCGTGCATGGCAATTCCCGCGGCCACCCCGGCATTGATGCTGCGGGTGGAGCCGAACTGTGCGATCGAGACGGTCAGATCGGCCTGCTCCTGCGCATCCGCGCTGACGCCCGGCCCCTCCTGACCGAAGAGCAGCACGCATTCGCGCGGTAGTTCGGCGGTCTCCAACGGCTGCGCGCCGGGGGTGTTGTCGACGGCGACGACCTTCAGATTCTTTTCGCGCGCCCACGCGATCAGGTCGGCGACGGTGTCGTGGTGTTCGAGGTGTTGATAGCGGTCGGTCACCATGGCGCCGCGGCGATTCCACCGCCGACGTCCGACGATGTGCACCGCGGCCACCGCAAAGGCGTTGGCGGTGCGCACCACGGTGCCGATGTTGGCGTCGTGGGCGAAGTTCTCGATGGCCACATGCAGTGGATGCCGCCGGGAGTCGATGTCGGCGACGATCGCTTCGCGCGTCCAATATCGGTAGGCGTCAACGACATTACGGGTGTCGCCTGCTGCCAGCAGGTGCGCGTCGTAGCGCGGGTCATCCGGCGGCGGACCGTCGTGCTCGGCCGCCCAGGGCCCCACCCCGACCGCCG
>NZ_MVPX01000395.1:0-2638 GCF_002043085.1 Gordonia sp. i37
ACTCCGTCGGACCGGGCTCGTCGGCGGTCGGCTGCGGGTCGTCGTCTGCCACGCCTCAGGCGAGGCCGAGATCGGCCAGCGTCAACAGCGACCGGTAGGGCACGCCGAGCGCCTCGATGACCTCATCGGCGCCGGTATCTCGATCGACAACGGTCGCCACCCCGATCACCGTCGCGCCGGCTTCGCGTGCCGCCTCGACCGCGGTCGACGGTGACGCCCCGGTGGTCGAGGTGTCCTCGACGACCAGCACGCGGCGCCCGGAGATGTCGGGGCCCTCGATCCGACGTTGCATCCCATGGGTTTTGGCGGCCTTGCGCACCACGAAGGCATCAATGGCACGGCCACCGGCATGCATGATGGACGTCGCCACCGGGTCCGCGCCCAGGGTGAGTCCGCCGACGGCGTCGTATTCCCAGTCGGCGGTGAGTTGACGCATGAGCGTGCCGATCAGCGGCGAGGCCTGATGGTGCAGCGTCGCCCGGCGCAGATCGACGTAATAGTCGGCTTCTTTGCCCGATGAGAGCGTCACCTTGCCGTGCACCACCGAGAGTTCTTTGACCAGTTCGGCGAGGACCTCTCGATCGGCGGTATCGACGGACGGAATCGCTGCGGACACTACAGAACTCGCTCTCTTCTCGCGGATCGGGCCCCGGCCCCGACGGGTCGGTCGTGTGATCAGTTGCGGCGGTGACGGTTCCGTCGCGAGGGCATTTCACTCGGACCGGTCCGTGCCTGTCGCGTCGGCGGCGCGACATCGTCGTCGTCGAGATCGACGTCGTCGTCGAGCTCCGGCGGTCGAGTTGCCTTGCCGCGCACCGGCATCGGTGCCATCGGACGGCCGGCGGGCCGGGGATCGGTCGGAGCCGAACGGCCTTCGGCAGGCGGGGCGGCACGTCGCGGCCGCGGTGCCACCTCGGCCGGCTTGCGCAACGCGGTCGGCACCGCGGCGTCGGAGCCCGTACCGTCACGCTCCGCCCTGTCTCGACCTGCGGCCTCCATGCGTGCGCGCCGGTTCTTGTCGCGCATGTTCTCGGTCTTCTCGTCGGCCAGCTCGGCGCGGGTCGGACCGTGCGGATCGCGCGGGTCGGGGGCGTCCTGCGGCTCACGCAGCGGCGGCAGCACCCGCAGCAGGTCGGCGAAGCGCCGCACGACCTCCAGGCCGGTGTCGAGTTCGGTGGCGTCGTCGGTCAGCGGTAGCGACCCCAGCGCCCAGTTGCCCTCGTTCCACAGCACCTCGACGTAGGCCGGGGCCTTGTTGGCCAGCGCGACCATGCGCCGGTCACACACGCGGCGGGCGGCGTCGAGATTGTTGGAGAACATCACGCGCGGGCCCATCGCGCCGAGCAGTTCCACGTCCTCTTCGGCGGGGGCGAGGACGTCCTCGTGCCGCAGGTCGACGACCACGGCGGACGGGGTCGACCGGCGGACCGCGATCACCGTGGCGGTCTCGGAGAGGTCGAAGACAACTGCCTCGGCGCCCCCGTAGTGCCCGTAGGCCACGTTCTCCACGGCGACGGTGTCGGGCACGTTCATGGTGGCGCGGCGGAACACCGTACGGAGCTTGGTGTCGGTCTCGCGGAACTTGAAGTCGTGCTCGTCACCCCAGATCGCGCGCTCGTGCCTCGTGACCGAGGAACGGCGGCGATCGAGCCACAGCAGGGCCACCGCCCCGGCCAAGGCAATGGCGGCGATCACGAAATAGACGATGGTCATCGCGCTACAGACTACTTCAGGGTGTGTGCGGATCGCGCCGCACGACGTACCCCCGGACCTTGTCGACGACGTTGTCGAGGTGCGTTTCGAGGTCGTCATCACCGGCGCCGACGTATCGCCGCAGGTTATCGAGGATCTGCGCGCTCAGCACATCCCGCCATCCGACGACGTCACCGCTGAGATGCGCCGAGATCGCGACGTTGTCCATCCGCCACAGCGGGTTGTCGGCGGGCAGGGGTTCGGTGACGAACACATCGAGCGATGCCGCACCGATCTCGCCCGTCTGCAGCGCCTCGATCAACGCCGGCTCGTCGACGAGGTCGCCGCGCCCCACGTTGATCAGATGCGCGTCGGCGCGCATCGCCGCGAGCACCTCGGCGTTGATCATGGCGCGCGTCGCCGCGGTCAGCGGGGCGATCGCGACGACCGTGTCGAACCCGCCGACGTACTCGGCCAGTCGTGCGGTCTCGTGGACCACGCCGAAGTCGGGGTCGTGGTCCCGAGCCCGTCGTCCGGCACCGGTGACCTCGATTCCGACCGCGCGCAGCAGCCGAGCGATCTCCCGGCCGATGCCACCGGTACCGATGACCAGGGCCGACGTACCGGTGGTCGAGCGCGTCTCCCGCCAGCGCCACTCACGACGCGCCTGTAGGCGCATCGATTCGTGCAAGAGTTTGTCGCGGGCCAGGATCGAGGCGAGGACGAATTCCGCGATGGGTCGATCGAAGACGCCGTGGGCGTTGGTCACCACCACATCGGAGTCGGTCAGCTCGTCGAACAGCAGCGAATCCACCCCAGCCGCGCACACGTGCACCCACCGCAGCGCGTCGGCCTGGGCCCAGTTGTCCCGCAGTGCGCGCGAGAAGAAGTCCCACACCACCAGCACATCGGCGCCCGGCAGCGCCGAGCCGAGTTCGTCGGCGGG